>JALZBL010000150.1 GCA_030947395.1 Actinomycetota bacterium
ACGGCCCGGGCGCGGCGCGCGCGGTCGCCACAGTGGGCCCGGTGGGCGCAGAGGGATCAGTGGGCCCGGTGGGCCCCGTGGGCCCGGTGGGCACAGTGGGGTCGCCCGACTGATCCGCGTCAGATGGGGTCACGCCTCAGCACCGTGGCCAGGATCCCCACCAGGTGCCCGAGCCGGGCCAGCTCGCCGGGCAGCCAGCGCATGGCCGGTCGCCCGATCAACACCACGTCCTTGTCCAACGGGGCCGCGGCCAGTTCGGTGCTTCCCCTCTCCCACTCGCCGCTCACCCAGGCCTGCTCCGCGTCGAGCGGCGTCGCCCGGGCGATCGGCCACCACGGCACGGGCAGGGATTCGAGCTCCGGGGCGGCGCGGCTGCGGGCCAGCACGGGGGCCAACGCCGGACCGGTGGCCGTGCGCTGTTCGGGTGCGCCCAGCACGAGGGCCCAGCCGGCCCGAAAGATCCGGACCACGCCGTCGGCCAGCACGCTGAGTTCCTCCGGCGGCCGGGCGACCAGGCGGTCGATCAGCTCCAGTTCCCGGCTGGGATCAAGACTGGAGGCGTAGGGACGGATCGACTCCACCCGAACCCCCTCGACGGCCGCGGCCGCACTGACGAGAGTGTCGGGCAGCCGCCCCGGCGGGAGGTCGAGGACCAGATCGTCGACGGCATATCCGCTCCCGCGCTCGATGACGTCGACGCTGATGATGTCGGCCTCCACCGTCCCCAGCGCGGTTGCGACGGCACCGAGCGCCCCGGGCCGGTCGGGCAGCGTCACCCGCAATAGGAACGACACGCCGCACACCCTGCCCGTCGCGTGTGACCGCTGCGTAAACTCCCGCGTCACGCTGGAGACGGGCGCAGGCGTGGCTCGCGGCCGGTCCGAAAAGCCGATCGAGGCCATCCCGACGCGGCCGTAGACTCGCGACCCGTGTCGCAAACCCCACCGTCCACCCCACCGGCCACCCGCATCAGTCGGGCCGA
The DNA here is from genome assembly GCA_030947395.1 of Actinomycetota bacterium. Lineage (GTDB taxonomy): Bacteria > Actinomycetota > Actinomycetes > Mycobacteriales > Jatrophihabitantaceae > JALZBL01. The sequence goes on from JALZBL010000150.1 coordinate 983, forward strand.
GGTGGCGCACCTGGCCCGGCTGGCCCGCCTTGACGTGACCGAGGAGGAGCTCGACACGTTCGCCGGTCAGCTCGACGTGATCCTCGGATCGGTGGCGCGCGTAGCCGAGGTCGCGGCGGCCGACATCGCGCCGACCTCCCACGCGGTTCCCCTGACCAACGTGTACCGCGCTGATGTGGTCATCCCGTGCCTGCCGCGCGACGCCGTGCTGGCGGGCGCGCCGGCGGTTGAGGACTACAAGTTCCGGGTCCCGCGCATCCTCGTCGAGCCGTCATGACCGGCCCGGGAGAGCTGACCGACCTGGATGCCACCGAGCTCGCGGCCACCGTGGCGAACGGAGCGGCCAGCGCGGTCGAGGTCGCGCAGGCCCACCTGGACCGGATCGCGGCCGTGGACGCTGACGTGCGGGCCTTCCTGCACGTCGACGCCGACGGCGCGCTGGCCGCGGCGGCCGCGGTCGACGCGAAACGCGCCGCCGGGGAGACCCTCGGCCCGCTGGCCGGCGTGCCGCTGGCCGTGAAGGACGTCGTGGTCACTCGCGGCGTGCCGACGACGGCCGGCTCGAAGATCCTGCAGGGCTGGGTGCCGCCCTACGACGCGACCGTCTCGGCCCGGGTCAAGGCCGCCGGCATCGTGATGCTGGGCAAGACCAACATGGACGAGTTCGCGATGGGCTCCTCCACCGAGAACTCGGCCTACTTCGCCACCCGCAACCCGTGGGCCCTGGACCGGATCCCCGGCGGTTCCAGCGGCGGCTCCAGCGCCGCCGTGGCCGCGTTCGAGGCTCCGCTGGCCATCGGCACCGACACCGGTGGCTCCATCCGCCAGCCGGCCGCGGTGACCGGGATCGTCGGCCACAAGCCGACCTACGGTGCGGTCTCGCGCTATGGGCTGATCGCCTTCTCCTCCTCACTCGACCAGGCCGGTCCGTTCGGCCGCACCGTGCTCGACACCGCCTTGCTGCACCAGGTCATGGCCGGTCACGACCCGCTCGACTCCACGTCGATCCCGCAGCCGGGCCCCGACGTCGTTGCCGCGGCCCGGGAGGGCGCGCGGGCCGACCTGACCGGACTGCGGGTCGGCGTGGTGCGCGAGCTCGGCGGAGAGGGCTACCAGAGCGGTGTCCTCGCCGCGTTCGACGCCGCGGTCGAGGTGCTGCAGGGACTGGGGTCGGAGGTCGTCGAGGTCAGCTGTCCGCACTTCGAGTACGCGCTGGCCGCGTACTACCTGATCGCCCCGAGCGAGTGCTCGTCGAACCTGGCCCGGTTCGACTCGGTCCGCTACGGCCTGCGGGTCGGCGACGACGGCAGCCGCTCGCTGGAAGAGGTCATGTCGGCCACCCGCGAGGCCGGCTTCGGCCCGGAGGTGAAACGGCGCATCATGCTGGGCACCTACGCGCTGTCGGCCGGCTACTACGACGCCTACTACGGCCAGGCCCAGAAGGTCCGCACCCTCATCGTCGGCAACTTCACCGCCGCCTTCCGCCGGTGCGACGTGCTCGTGTCTCCCACGTCACCCTTCGTCGCTTTCCGGATGGGGGAGCGAACGGCCGACCCGATGGCCATGTACGTCAACGACTTGTGCACGTTGCCGGCCTCGTTGGCCGGTACGCCGGCGATCAGCGTGCCCTGCGGGCTGGCCGCCGATGGCAGCGCGGACACCACCGCCCTTCCGGTCGGACTGCAGATCATGGCGCCGGCCCAGGCCGACGATCGCTGCTACCGGGTGGGGGCGGCGTTCGAGGCCGCCTACACCGCGGCCGGTGGCCGCCTGCAGGGGATGGCTCAGGGCCTGGCCGCGGGAGGAGTCGCGTGAGCACGCTCGACGCCCTGCTCACCCGTTACCAGCCGGTGATCGGCCTGGAGACCCACGTCGAACTGGGCACCCGGTCGAAGATGTTCTGCGGCTGCTCGACCGAATTTGGCGCTGCGCCGAACACCCACACCTGTCCGGTGTGCCTGGGGCTGCCCGGAGCGTTGCCGGTGGCCAACGCCGACGCCATCGAGTTCACCATCAGGATCGGGCTGGCGTTGAACGCCACGATCGCCGGGTGGTGCCGGTTCGCGCGCAAGAACTACTTCTACCCGGACATGCCGAAGAACTTCCAGACGTCCCAGTACGACGAACCGCTGTGCACGGACGGCTATCTGGACGTCGACGTCGCCGGCACCACCCGCCGGATCCGGATCGAACGGGTGCACCTCGAGGAGGACACCGGCAAGAACACCCACGTGGGCGGGGCGACCGGGCGCATCCAGGGCGCCGACTACTCACTCGTCGATTTCAACCGGGCCGGCATCCCGCTGGTGGAGATCGTCACCCGTCCCGTGCCCGGGCTGGGGGCCGAGGCGCCCGAGGTGGCGCGCGCGTACGTCGCCGAGTTGCGCGACATCCTGCGCACGCTCGGCGTGAGCGACGTGCGCATGGAGCAGGGTTCGCTGCGCTGCGACGTGAACACCTCGCTCGCCCCGATCGGCGCCACCGAGTGGGGCACGCGGACCGAGACCAAGAACGTCAACTCCCTGCGCAGCGTCGAGCGGGCGGTGCGTTCGGAGATGCTGCGCCAAGCCCTGCTGCTTGATGCCGGCACCCGGATCGTCCAGGAGACCCGCCACTTCAACGAGACGACGGGAGATACCCGTCCGGGCCGGAGCAAGGAGGAGGCGACGGACTACCGCTACTTCCCCGAACCCGACCTCGTGCCGATCGCTCCCGATCCGGCCTGGGTCGAGCAGATCCGCGCATCGTTGCCGGAACTGCCCGCCGCCCGGCGCGAACGGGTGCGCTCCGAACTCGACCTGGCCGGTGATGACCTACTGGCCATGGCCAACGCCGGCGTGACCGACCTGGTCCTGGCTACCGTCGACGCCGGGGCGCCGGCGACCGAGGCCCGTAACTGGTGGCTCGGCTACCTGGCCCAGCAGGCCAACGCCCGCGACGTGGACCCCGCCGATCTCGGGATCGACCCGGTCCAGGTCGCCCGGCTCGTGGCCCTGGTCACCGACGGCACGCTGTCGGCGGCGCTGGCCCGCCAGGTCATCGACGGTGTTCTGGACACCGGGGCCGAGGTGGACCGGGTGGTGGCCGAGCGCGGCCTGGCCGTCGTGTCGGACGCGGGTGCGCTGACCACCGCCGCGGACGAGGCGATCGCCGACCACCCCGACGTCGCCGACAAGATCCGCGGCGGCAAGACCGCGGCCGTCGGCGTGCTCGTCGGCGCGGTGATGAAGGCCACCCGTGGCCAGGCCGACGCGGCGACCGTGCGCCAGATCCTGCTGGACCGACTCGGCGCCGGCTGAGCGTGCCGGTACCGCTCGTTCGGCCCTCGGTTCGCGGCGAACGGTCATTGGCCACGACCCGGCGGCCGGCCCGGGTGAGGGCTGGGGCGTGGGTCGCCGCCGTGATGGCCGTGGCGTCGGTCTGGGTGCCTTGCCCGTCGGCCGCCGCGCCCGGTCGGGCCCTGTTCCGCATCCACGACCGGCGCATCGCTGAGGCCAGCGGCATCGCCCGGGGCCTGGCCTCGCCGGCGGTCTACTGGGTCCAGAACGACAGCGGCAACGCCCCGAAGCTGTTCGCCGTCGACGCGCATACCGGTGCGGTCCGCGGTGCGTTCACCGTCCGCGGCGCGACGAACACCGACTGGGAGGACATCGCCGTCGCCGCCGACGCGCGGGGCGTGCCATCGATCTGGATCGCCGATGTCGGAGACAACGACGCCGGGCGGCGCGAGGTCCGGATCTACCGCGTAGACGAGCCGCGGGTGACCGGCCGCGGCGGTGAGGTGGACGGCACCACCGCGGCGCCCGAGGTGTGGCGGCTGCGCTACCCCGACGGCCCGCGCGACGCCGAAGCCCTCGCCGTGGCGCCCGGGGGACGGATGTGGATCCTTGACAAGGTGGCCTTCGGCCCGGCCCACGTGTTCGCGGTTCCCGACGCGCCGGACCCCGCCCGCGTGCGCAGCCTCGCTCCGGCCGGCACGTTCCGGCCCCGCTCGACCTCGACCGCCGGCGGCCCCAGCCCCTTGGGCCGGTTCACGGTCACCGGCGCGGCCCTGAACCGCGAGGGGACCCTGCTCGCCGTTCGCACCTACACCGACGCCTACGTCTGGCCGGTGTCCTCGGGCGATGTGGCGACCGCGATGCGGGCGTCGCCGGCACCGACGGCGCTGCCGCCGCAACCGCAGGGGGAGGGCATCACCATCGACGCCGGGCGGATCGTCATCGACAGCGAAGGCACCGACACCGCGGTCTACGCGGTGGCGCTGCCGCGCCTGCCCAGGTCATCGACACCGACGTGGCCGGTGGGGTCCGGGGGGTCGGTGGACCCATCGTCCCCGCGCCCGGCGAGCCACACGTCCTCCGGTGGGG
>JALZBL010000019.1 GCA_030947395.1 Actinomycetota bacterium
GCTCTACACCGTGTCCTGCATCACCTGCCACGGCGCGAACCTGCAGGGCGTCGTCGGTCGCGGTCCGTCGCTGATCGGAACCGGCGGGGCGGCCGTCTACTTCCAGGTGGGAACCGGTCGCATGCCGCTGGCCCAGCAGGGTGCTGACGCCTCGCGCAAGCCACCGCGGTACTCCCTCGACGAGGTCCGCGATCTCGCGGCCTACGTCCAGAGCGTCGGCGGTGGGCCGATGCTGCCCCAGGGCGAGTTGCGCGACACCAAGAATCTGGCTGAGGGCGGCGAGCTGTTCCGGCTCAACTGCGCGCAGTGCCACGGCGCGGCCGGACGCGGGGCGCCGCTGTCGGCCGGCAAGCCGGTACCCAGCCTGGCCGACGCCCAGGACTACCAGATGTACGCGGCGATGCTCTCCGGGCCGGAGAACATGCCGGTGTTCAACGACAACCAGCTCACTCCCGAACAAAAAAAGTCGATCATCGCCTACGTCCAGACCCTCAAGGCGTCCGACGACCCGGGCGGGCACGGCCTGTCCCGGATCGGCCCGGTCTCCGAAGGCCTCGTGATCTGGGTCCTCGGCATCGGCGCGCTGATGGCCACCATCCTGTGGATCGGGGCCAAGTCGTGAGCCACCCACCCGAGACCGAGAGCCACGGGGGCGAGCTGGCCGCGCCGGAGCGCCGCTCGGGTAACGATCCGTCGACGGGCGGACTGACCGCACCCGAGCCTCACGCCGCGCCGGACGTGCCCACGGTCGCCGAGCTGGCCGAGATGGACACCGAGCAGGCCATGATCGCCGGGGCCACGGCCGACGGCGTCTTCGTCGAACACCGTCGCAACCGCTTCCCGGTACCGGGGACGAAGACCGAAAAGCGCGCCGAGATGGTCGTCGCCGGCATGTTCTTTTCGGCGTTCCTGGCCATGGTGGCGTTCGTGGTCGTGTTCGTCGCGGTGCCGTACAAGTGGCACCTGCCCCAGGACGGCAGCCAGACGTTCAAGTACTACACCCCCCTGCTCGGTGGGTTACTCGGCGTCGCGCTGTTCGGCGTAGGGGTCGGCGCGGTGCTCTGGGCGAAGTGGCTCATGCCGGAGGAAGAGGTGGTCCAGGACCGCCACGACGGCCCCTCCAGCGAGGCCGATCAGTTGATGACCGTGGCCACCCTGAAGTCCGGGTTGGCGGACACCGGCCTGGCCCGGCGCTCGCTGCTGAAGTCCTCGCTCGGCCTGGCCGGTGGCGCGCTGGGCATCGTGCCGCTGGTCGCCCTGGTGGGTGCGCTGATCAAGAAGCCGGGCCGCAAGCTCGACACCACCCTGTTCAGCAAGGGGACGCCGATCGTCTACTCCGACGGCCGGCGGGTCAGCCCGGGCGACCTGCAGGCCGGCGGGATCGCCACCGTCTTTCCCGGCGTCGCCGGCGGCGTGAAGGCCGCCGACAGCCCCACCCTGCTGATCCGCCTGCGCCCGGACCAGACGATCAAACCGCGCCGGAACCAGGCGAACTACGGCTGGGGCGACTACGTCGCCTACTCCAAGATCTGCACCCACGCGGGATGCCCGGCCTCGCTGTACGAGCAGCAGACCTCACGGCTGCTCTGCCCCTGCCACCAGTCCCAGTTCGACGTACTGTTGGACGCGAAGCCGGTCTTCGGTCCGGCCACCCGCAGCCTTCCCCGGCTGCCGCTGGGCGTCGAAAAGGGACCCGACGGCAAGGACTACTTCATAAGCCTTTCCGACTACACCGAGGCGATCGGGCCGGCCTTCTGGGAGCGCGGATGACATCGACCACGACGATCCACAGCGACCTGCCCCGCAACTTCCAGAAGCCGCGGACGACCCTGGGCAAGGCCGCCAAGGGCGGCGAGGAGCGCTTCGGCCTCGCGGCCGGGATCCGCAAGCAACTGAACAAGGTGTTCCCGGACCACTGGTCGTTCATGATGGGCGAGATCGCCCTGTACTCCTTCATCATCCTGCTGCTCACCGGCACATACCTAACCTTCTTCTTCGACGCCTCGATGGGCGAGGTCGCCTACAACGGCACCTACACCCCGCTGCGCGGGGTGGAGATGTCGCGGGCCTACGCGTCGACGTTGAACATCTCCTTCGACGTCCGGGGCGGGCTGGTCATTCGCCAGATCCACCACTGGGCCGCGCTGATGTTCGTCGCCGCGATGACCATCCACATGTTCCGGATCTTCTTCACCGGCGCGTTCCGCAAGCCGCGAGAGACCAACTGGCTGATCGGTCTCTCTCTGCTGACCCTCGGCGTCGTCGAGGGCTTCGCCGGTTACTCGCTGCCCGACGACCTGCTCTCCGGCACCGGCCTGCGCATCGCCGACGCGATCATGCTCTCGATCCCGGTGGTGGGAACGTGGGTCTCCTTCCTGGTCTTCGGCAACGAGTTCCCCGGCACCGAGATCGTGGGCCGGCTCTACATCGCTCACGTGCTGCTGATCCCGGCGATCATCCTGGGCCTCATCGGCGCTCACCTGGCCCTCGTGGTCAAGCAGAAGCACACCCAGTTCCCCGGCCCGGGCAACACCGAGGACACCGTGCGGGGCGAGCGGGTGTACCCCATCTACGCCGCCAAGGCCGGCGGCTTCTTCTTCCTGGTCTTCGGCGTCCTGGCCGCGCTGGGCGGACTGACCCAGATCAACCCGATCTGGCTGTTCGGGCCGTACAACCCGGCTCAGGTCAGCTCCGGCTCGCAGCCCGACTGGTACATGGCCATGCTCGACGGCTCCACCCGCCTCTTCCCCTCGTGGGAGACCCGGCTGTTCGGCCACACCATCCCGGCGCTGTTCTGGCCGACCATCGTGCTACCCACCATCCTGATCGGCCTGGCCGCGGCCTACCCCTTCCTCGAGGCCAAGCTCACCAAGGACACCGCGTCGCACAACCTGTTGCAGCGCCCGCGCGACGTGCCGGTGCGCACCAGCCTGGGGGTCATGTCGATCGCCTTCGTGCTGGTGCTGTTCATCTCCGGGGGCAATGACCTCATCGCCAAGGCGTTCAACATCTCGCTCAACGCGATGACCTGGTGGGGCCGCATCTCCCTGCTCGTGCTGCCGCCGTTCGCCTACGTGGCCACCTACCGGGCCTGCCTCGCGCTGGAGCGTCACGACCGTGAGGTCCTCGAGCACGGCATCGAGACCGGCATCATCAAGCGGCTGCCCAGCGGGGAGTTCATCGAGGTGCACCAGCCCCTCGGTCCGGTCGACGCCCACGGTCACGGTCAGCTGCAGTACGCCGGTACCCCGGTGCCGAAGCGGATGAACCAGGTCGGCGGGGCCACCCGGGCCATCGCCGGGTTCTTCCGTCCGGTGCGGGAAAAGCCGGAGATCCTCGAACAGCTCGAGGCGATCCACGCCGCCGAGCTCGAGTCGGTGAGCCACGGCGGCAGTGTCGAGCCGCAGGCCCACCGCCGCGCGCTGCCCGAGTAGCCAGGTCAGCGGTCCCTGGCCCGCGACGGGCGCGCGCAACGCATGGAACCAGCGTCGGCCTCAGGGCGGCCGCGCGCTGATCGGCGGAAGCGATTCGGGTCAGCGCAGCGAGCTGGTGTTGGCGCCGATGTAGTACTCGAACAGCAGCCCGCCGACGGTGGTCAGGACGGCGGAGACGCCGAGGATGGCCAACCACAGCTGCCCGAACGCCAACCCCATTCCGGTCACGGTGGCGGCGGCGGCGATTCCGATCGGCCAGTAACTGCCCGGGGAGAAGAAGCCCAGCTCGCCGGCGCCCTCGGCGATCTCGGCGTCCGGGCGGTCCTCCGGGCGCAAGTCGATGCGCCGGGCCACGAAGCTGAAGAACGTGCCGATGATGAAGCACAGCCCACCGGAGAGAATGAGGGCGGCCACGCCGACCACCTCGACCGCGCCGGTACTGCGGTTGGTCCAGAACCCGTAGACGCCGGCGATCGCAAAGCAGAAGACGGCGATGAGCAGGAAGATCCGGCTCTCGATGCGCATCGATTCACTCCCTGCTAGTACCGGGCGGCAACCGGACGAGGTGCAAGCTCAGCGGCTGGCTGAGCGCTTGTTGCGATCGGTGTCGAAGGGGTGCGTCGTGGTGGCCTGGGGCGCCTCTCCGACTGCGCTGAGTGCCTTGGCCTGGCGGTCGGGGTCGACCGGGCCGAGCCGGGCCAGCTGGGTCTTGTAGGCGGCGTAGGTCTGCGGACTGACGACCCTGACCTCGAAGTTCATCTGCGAGTGGTAGGTGCCGCACAGCTCGGCGCACCGCCCGACGTAGTGCCCAATGGAGGTGGCCGTGAACTCGAACTCGTTGGGCTTGGGCTGCGGGATGACGTCGCGCTTGAACAGGAACTCCGGCACCCAGAACGAGTGGATCACGTCGTTGGAGCGCTCCACCACCCGCACCCGCTTGCCCTGCGGAATGACCAGAATCGGGATCTCGGTCGAGGTGCCGATCGTCGACACGTTCTCCTCCGCGTTCGCCCCGGCCGCGGTGTACTTGGTGCCGACGTAGGCAAACTGCCAGTTCCACTTGAACGCGGTGACGTCGACGGTCACGTCCGGATTCGCGGTCCGCTTGTCGACGTAGTTCTCGGTGACCACCGTGTAGTAGAAGAGCGCTCCGATGATGAAGAACGGCACGATGGTGTAAATCGCCTCGATCAACAGGTTTTCTTTGGTCTGGCGCGGCAGGTCGTCGTCGCGTTTGCGGTACCGCACGCACACCCAAAAGATCAGGCTCCACACGATGACGCCGACGACCAGAGCCGCGACCGACGACCACGTCCACAGCACGCGCATTCGTTCGGCCTGCTTGGTCACGCCGGTGGGCCAGCCGAAGCGAAGATTGCGTTCCCACTGCTTGGCCGAACAGGCGCTCAAGCCGGCTCCGAGCGTGACCAGCCCGAGCACGCGCGGGAAACGGCGCCCGAGCCGGAATCGACCCATCCTCCACCACCCCTCCGCAGCCCGGACCGCACCCAGGACCGTACCGACGACGGCCGGGCTGACCGGCCGATCGGAGCCTATCTGACCGGATTCCGCCCGCGAGCGCGACCCGGTCGCCGCGATCGCGGGCCGGAGGCCGCGCCCGGCCCACCACCCTCCTCGGGCCAGCCGGTGTGCGAGCATGGCCGCCGTGACCGATGTCCCGTCCCGTCCGGCCGCGGTCGAGGTGGTCGACTTTGAGGTCGCCCGCACCGCCATCGACGGCCTGCTCGTGCTACGCATGAAGCAGGTCAGCGACGCCCGTGGGACGGTGCGCGAACTGTTTCGCAGCTCCGCGTTCGCCGAGGCCGGCGTCCCGGTGGGGCCGTGGCCGCAGATCAACGCCACCGAGACGGGTCAGGGCGCGATCCGCGGCATGCACGGCGAGCAGATGGTCAAGCTGGTGGCGATCGTCACCGGTACCGCGTTCGGCGCCTATGTCGATGCCCGCCCTGACTCCCCCACGCGAGGCGCTGTGGTCACGGTCGAGCTGGTCAAGGGAACTCAGGTGCTCGTGCCGGCCGGAGTTTGCAACGGGTTCCAGTCGGTCAGCGCCGAGCCCACGCAGTACCTCTACTGCTTCACCGCGGAGTGGACCCCCGCCATGTCCGGAGTTGCGGTGAACCCGCTGGACCCCGCCCTGGCCATCCGCTGGCCCCTGCCGGTCGACCGCGACGACCCGGCCCAGCTGTCGGCCAAGGACGCGGCGGCTCCCCTTTTCGCCGAGCTGTAGGGCCGCCCCGGTCCACGCCGGTGGACGGCCGGTGCGCGCCCGACGCCGGCGGCTCGGGGATACTGGCCGGTGTGTGTGGTCTGATCGGGTTCCTCTCCGCCGACGGCGCCGCTTCGGCGGTCAAGGCCGACGTCGAGTCATCGCTGGTGGACATGCGCCATCGCGGACCGGACGAAGGGGGCGTCTGGTCCGATGACGACGTCGTGATCGGGTTCCGGCGGCTGTCGATCATCGACATTGACCACAGTCACCAGCCGCTGCCCTATCTTGACGGCCGGTACTGGCTGATCTTCAACGGGGAGATCTACAACTATCTGGAGCTGCGGGAGCGGCTGGCTCGTGAATTCGGGGCGGCGTTCACCACCGACGGCGACGGTGAGGCGATCGTCGCCGGCTACCACCATCTGGGCGAAAAGGTGGTGCAGGAACTGCGCGGCATGTTCGCGTTCCTCATCTGGGACACCCAGGAGAAGGTCGTCTTCGGCGCCCGCGACTGGTTCGGCATCAAGCCGCTCTACACCTACGCCGACGAGCGCGGAACGTTCTTCGCCAGCGAGAAGAAGTCGCTGTTGGACGTGGCCGACGGCCGGGCCGGGACGGTGGACACCACTGCGCTGCAGCACTACCTGACCCTGCAGTACGTGCCCGAGCCCGCGTCTATGCACAACGGCATCCGCCGGGTCGAGTCCGGAACCCACTTCACCCTGCGCCGCGGTGAACCGGTGCGGGCCACCCGCTACTTCCGTCCCGAGTTCACCACCCGCCGCGCCGATCCCGAAGCCCTGTACCGTCAGATCTCGGCCGGGCTCGAGGACTCGGTGGCCAAGCACATGCGCGCCGACGTCACCGTTGGGGCCTTCCTCTCCGGCGGCATCGACTCCACGGCCATCGCGGCGCTGGCCAAGCGGCACAACCCCAACCTGCTGACGTTCACTACCGGCTTCGAGCGGACCGGCTTTTCCGAGATCGACGTCGCGGCCGAGAGCGCGGCGGCGATCGGGGTCGAACACATCACCAAGATCGTCACTGCCCAGGAGATGATGGACACCCTGCCGTTGATCGTCTGGTATCTGGACGATCCGGTGGCCGATCCGGCGCTGGTGCCGCTGTACTTCATCGCCCGCGAGGCGCGCAAACACGTCAAGGTGGTGCTCTCCGGCGAGGGCGCCGACGAGCTGTTCGGCGGCTACACCATCTACCGGGAACCGCTGTCCCTGCGGGCCTTCGACCGGCTGCCGGGCGCGCTGAAGTCCGGGCTGGGCCGCCTGAGCACGCGGCTGCCGGAGGGACTGCGCGGCAAGGACCTGCTCCGGCGCGGCTCGATCCCGATCGAGGAGCGCTACTACGGCAACGCCCGCATCTTCCGCCCGGAGGAGATGGGCTTCTACCGCGCCTACGACCCGACCGTCTCGCACACCGACGTCACCGCGGCCCACTACGCGGCCACCGCCGGACTCGACGACTCCACCCGAATGCAGTACATCGACCTGTTCACCTGGCTGCGCGGCGACATCCTGGTCAAGGCCGACAAGATGACGATGGCCAACTCCCTGGAACTGCGGGTGCCGTTCCTCGACACCGGCGTCTTCGCGGTGGCGTCGTCGCTGCCGCTGGAGGAGAAGATCACCAGGGAGACCACCAAGTACGCGCTGCGACGCGCGCTGGCCGACATCGTCCCGCCGCACGTGCTCCACCGGGCCAAGCTCGGCTTCCCGGTGCCCACGCGGCACTGGCTCAAAGACGAGATGTACGACTGGGCCCGCTCGATCATCACCGCGTCCCGGGCCGACGAGCTGGTCGACACCGCGTTCGCGCTGCGCCTGCTCGAGGCGCACCGGAGCGGCCCGCACGACTACTCACGCAAGCTGTGGACGCTGCTGGTATTCCTGCTGTGGCACGCCATCTTCGTCACCGAAGACATCCGCATCACCCCACCGGAGCCGGTCTACCCGGTCAAGTTGTAGCCCTCGGCCCGCCCCGAGCGGCTACGGTCGTGCGGTGGCCCGACTGCTCGTCGTCGAGGACGACATCACGATCGGACGCGCGCTACACACCGGCTTGCGGGCGCACCGCCATGAGGTGAGCTGGGAGCAAACCGGACGTGACGCCCTGCGTCAGGCCCAACGCGAAACCTTCGACCTGGTGCTGCTCGACCTCGGCCTGCCCGATCGAGACGGCGTTGCGCTCTGCCGGGATCTGCGGGCCGCGCAGCCCGACTGCGTGCTGGTGATCCTGACCGCTCGGGGTGAAGAGATCGATGTCGTCGTGGGGCTCGAAGCCGGGGCGGACGATTACCTGATCAAACCGTTCCGCCTGGCCGAGCTCCTCGCGCGGATCCGCGCTCATCTTCGTCGTGGCCCGGCCGTTGCCCGGGCGGAGGAAGTGATGCGGGTCGGCGGGTTGGAGGTCGATGCCGCGGCGCGAAGGGTTCGCCTCGGCGGGTCGGACGTCGCGTTGCGGGCCAAGGAGTTCGACCTGTTGGCCCGGTTGGTCGCCGACGCGGGCAAGGCGGTGAGCCGGGCGGTGCTGATGGCCGACGTGTGGGACGAGAACTGGTTCGGCTCGACCAAGACCCTCGACGTGCACCTGTCCGCGCTCCGCCGCAAGCTCGCCGCCGCCGCCGAGCAGGCCGGGGGCCGGCCGCCACAGATTGCCACCTTGCGCGGCCGCGGATACCGCCTGGAGATACCGTGACCGGCAGGAGCGGCCCCCGGCCGGTTGATCAGCCTTACCGGCTCGGTTGCGAACTGCCGGCGCGCCGGGCGGCCCTGCCCCTCAACCGGGCTCGCTGAGGACCGCGCCGTCACCGGGCTCACCCGGAACCAACCGGTCACGCAGCAGCAGGGTGAAGGTAGGGGGCTGGGCGCGGGTCAAGATCAGCCGGCCGCCGTCGGCTTCGGCGAGGGTGCGCGCCAGGGCGAGGCCGATGCCGTGGTCCTGGGCGCCGTCCGCTCGACGGCGGAAGAGTGACGTGGGCTCAACGAGCAGCGGTGGTCCTTCGTCGGCGACGTCGATGGCCGTCGCTTCGGGCAGGTCGCGGACGGTGATGGTCACCGCACCCCGGCCGTGGCGGGTCGCGTTGTCCAGCAGGACGTCGAGGATCTGCTCGACGGCGGGCCTGGAGCAGAGCACCAACTTGTCGGGGGACGTGGCGGAGACGACGCGAAGGGGCCGGTTGAGCTGCGCCAGCTTCGTCCGCCAACGGTCGCCGGCCACAGTGATCAACTCCTCGATCGCCACGGCCGCGGTAGAGGACGTATCCCGGGCCAGGGCGAGCAGGGCGGTGATGGTGTTGTCGAGACGATCGGCTGTGCCGAGAGCATCTTCGATCGCCGACCGCTCATCCTCCGCGGCGTTGGCCAGCGCGGCCTCCAGTTGCAGGCGCAGCCCGGTGAGCGGGGTCCGCAGTTGATGTGACGCGTCGGCGGAGAACGCGCGTTCTCGCTGCATCATGTCGGAAATGCGTTCGGCGCTGCGGTTCATCGCGGCGGCCAGAGTGTCGAGTTCGGCCACGCCGGTAAGGCTTGCCCGCGCCGTGAACTCGCCGCCGCCGACGCGATCGGCGGTGCGGGCCAGTGCCTCAACCGGCCCGGAGAGCCGTCGCGCGTAAGCGCGGGCCAACAGCGCCGACGCACCGACCGCTGACGCGGCCAGCGCGAGCATGCTCGTCCACGCCAGCAGGATGCGGTGGTTGAGCTGGTCGCGGGCGGCGATGACGAGCACCGCGCCGGTTATCGTGTCGCCGTCCGACACCGGAACGGCGGCCGCGAGGCGTCCGCTGACCCGGCCGGTATCGGCGGTTCCGCGGATCGCGTTCTTGGCGAGCGGTCCGACGGTCGGCGGTCCGTCGCCGCTGATTCTCCGGCCGCGGGTGTCGTAGACGGCGACCTGCTGCCCGGATTCCGTGTGTGGCGAGGACAGGGCCCGTCCGCGGCTGAGGTCACCGGACACCGCGGCGGCGATCGTGGTCGCGCCGCGTTGGAGTTCGCCGCGCTCGTCGGCGGTGAGGTACCGGGCCACCGCAACCGCCAGCGGGACGGCGAACAGGACAACGGCCACGGCAGAGACGACGATCGCCAACCACGTGATCCGCCGGCGCATCGGTCTCCCTTCCTGAGTGTCGTTCCTGGGCAGTGTGGCAGCGCCGTCCGGGGGCGGCGTCGTGGGGCGAAACGTCTTGCCGTGCGTTAGCCGTCGCCGAACTGTTGGCTTGCCGAGCCTGATTAGCGTCAGAGCTGGTTGATCGTCCGGTCACCGCTGCAAGGAGAGAACTGGAGGGCGCGGTGATGACGCGGTTTCGGTTGACGCGGTGTACGGTCGCCGTCCTCACCGGGCTGATCACGGTGAGCGCGTGCGGCGGCAGCTCGAAGCAAGCAGCACCGAACGGTGGGACGGCCCAGACGACGGCCCCGACGGCGGCCCCGACGGCGGCCGAGTCGAACCCCAGCGGCGACATCCCGGACAACCAAGCATTCGTGGCGTTCGCCGACCCGGGCGGTCGGTTCACCGTGACGGTGCCGGAAGGCTGGGCCCGCAGTTCCACCGGTACGGCGACGGTGTTCGCCGACAAGTACAACAGCGTTCGGGTGGAGTCGCGGTCGGTGGCGTCTGCCCCGACACCGGATTCGGCCCGCAAGGGCGAACTTGCGGCCATCCAGTCAAGCTCCCCGGGCTTCGTCGCGGGCAAGATCAGCACGGTCAGCCGCCAGGCCGGCTCGGCGGTCCTGATCACCTATCAGGCGTCCTCGCCGCCCAATCCGGTTACCGGGAAGACCGTCAAGGCGGCGATCGAGCGCTACGAGTTCTGGCGCGCGGGCCGCGAGGTGGTCCTGACCGTGGCTGCGCCGGTGGGCTCGGACAACGTCGACCCGTGGCGCAAAATCACCGACTCCTTCACCTGGACCCGGTGATGTCGCGCGGGCGTCGCGGGGCCGACGCACCGGCCACCGACCGCGGTGTCGCCGAGACGGCGGTGGATGCGTCGTCGTTGTATCGGTTCTATCGCGCCGGCGACGAGGAGACCCTCGCGCTGCAGGGAGTCTCGCTGACGCTGCGCGCGGGCGAGGTGGTGGCGATCACCGGTCCGTCCGGATCGGGAAAGTCGACCCTGCTGGCCTGCCTGGCCGGGCTGGATGAGCCCGACGGAGGCACGGTCCGCATCTCCGGACAGCGGATCAGCCACCAAACCGAACCGGTTCGAGCCCGGCTGCGGGCCCAGCGGATCGGTCTGCTGCTGCAAACCGGCAACCTATTCTCGCACCTCAGCGTCGCGCAGAACGTCGTCGTGGCCCAGCGACTCGGCCATCCCGCCCAGCGCCCTGGGGTCGCGCAGCTGCTGGATTCCCTCGGCATTGCCGGGCGCGCGCACGCCCAACCGGACGAGCTTTCCGGAGGCGAACTGGCCCGCGCCGGGCTGGCCGTCGCGTTGGCCAACAACCCGGTCGTCGTCCTGGCCGACGAACCGACCGGCGAACTCGACGGCGCGACCGAGGATCAGGTCCTACGGCTGCTGCGCAGCCGCGCCGAGCACGGCGTCGCGATCGTCATTGCCAGCCACAGCCGAGCGGTCGCGGCCACCGCGGATCGAGTGATCGCGCTGGCGGATGGAAGGGTGGCCGCCTGATGGACCGCACGGCAGTGGCCACCGCGGTGGGCGCCCCGCCGGTGGGCCGCGCGCCGGATCTCCGGCCGCTGGTGACCTGTACCGGTGTCGCCCGCACCTTCGGCACCGGCGACACCGCCGTGGTCGCCGTCTACGACGTCACCCTCACCGTGCCCCGCGCCGCCCGGGTGGCGCTCACCGGACCGTCCGGCTCGGGCAAGTCCACCCTGTTGCACATGATGGCCGGTCTCGACGCGCCAACGGCGGGAGTGCTGCGCTGGCCGGGCCTGGGTGGCCACCCGCTGGCCCACCCCGGGCGGGTCGGCCTCGTCTTCCAGGGACCCAGCCTGCTGCCGGCCCTCACGGTGGCCGAGAATGTTGCGCTCGCGCTGCTGCTCGCCGACGCCACACCAACCGAGGCAACGGCCGCGGCTCAGGCGGCGCTGGAACTGCTCGGCATCGCCGATCTGCACGCCAGCCTGCCCGAGGAGCTGTCCGGCGGTCAGGCGCAACGGGCGGCCATCGCGCGAGTACTGGCCGCCCGCCCCTCCCTCATCCTGGCCGACGAACCCACCGGCCAGCTCGACCACGCCACCGCCGCCGGAGTAATCGACGTGCTGCTGGACACCAGCGATGAACTGGACGCCGCCTTGGTCATTTCCACCCACGACCCGGTCATCGCCGCCCGTGTGTCCGAGCGGTGGACGATGCAGGACGGCACCCTGCGCCAGGAGCCCGGCACCGGAATTCGAACGGCGGCCGAACGATGACCACCACCTGGCTGGCCGGGTTGCTCCGCCGGCAGCCGCTGCGACTGCTGTCCTCAGCGATGGGCATCGCCGTCGCCGTAGCCTTGCTGGCCAGCCTGGGAGCGTTCCTGGCCCATTCCAAGGCGACCATGACGGCCCGGGCCGTACGCACTGTGGCGGTCGACTGGCAGGTCCAGGTGCAACCGGGCACCGACCCGGCTGCGGTGGCACGCACCGTCGCGGCCGCACCCGGGGTTCACGCCAGCGCCACCGTCGGATTCGCGCAGTTCAATGGTCTCTCAGCCGCCACCGGCGGCACCACCCAGAAGACCGGCCCGGGCTTCGCCCTCGGCCTACCCGACAGTTACCGAACGACCTTTCCCGGCGAGATCCGCACCCTCGCCGGTAGCGACACCGGCGTGCTGATCGCTCAGCAAACGGCATCCAACCTGCACGCTGCCCCCGGCGATCACGTCGCCGTCGCCCGCCCCGGCCTGGCGCCGGCGACGCTAGTGGTGGCCGGGGTGGTCGATCTGCCCCAGGCCGATTCCCTGTTTCAGAAGGTCGGCGCCCCGGTCGGCGCCCAGCCCACGGCCCCTCCGGACAACGTCGTACTCATTCCCCAACCAAGCTGGCATCGGCTCTTCGATCCCCTGGCCGGGTCGCGCCCCGACCTGGTCAGCACCCAGATCCACGTCGCTCGCGACCACACCCTGCCGCACGATCCAGCCGCCGCCTACACCGCCGTGACCGCCGCGGCGCACAACCTGGAAGCGGCCGCCGCCGGAGGCGCATCCGTCGGCGACAACCTCGCCGCGGCCCTCGGCTCGGCCCGACAGGATGCCGCCTACGCGCAGGTGCTCTTCCTGTTCCTCGGGCTGCCCGGAGCGGTACTCGCCGGTCTGTTGACGGCGACGATCGCCGCGGCCGGAGCGGTGCGGCGC
>JALZBL010000151.1 GCA_030947395.1 Actinomycetota bacterium
GATCGACGCCTGGGCGATGCCGATCGCGAAGATCAGCAGCAGCACGGCCGAGACGGCGGCCGCCCACCGGGTGGCCAGACCGGCGAGCAGCAGCGCGGCCAGGCACAGCTCGAGGACCGGCAGGCCGTAGGCGATCGCCTTCGACAGCCACTCCGGCGTCGCGTCGTAAACCCGCACCGTGCGCAGGAACGTGCGGGGCTCGTTGAGCTTGGCCCAGGCGGCCAGAAACCACACCGCGGCCAAGGCGACGCGCACGGCCGTCGCCGCCCAGGGCCGCGCGGTGGTCCAGTTCACGGTGTCACCCGGTTCACGGGTGTCGACCAGGTCCCGTCGTCCGTGAACCCCGCGGCGTCGGTGCAGGACCCGGCGTCGTCTGGGGACCCGACGTCGTCTGGGTTCACGGCGTCGTCCAGGTCACGGCGGCGGCTCCCGAGAGGTGGTGAGGTACGGCCCCGGCAGGTTACGCGACCCGACTGGGGTCCGCTGAAGATCAGCCCTGGTCACTGGGCCGCCGCGCGCCGGTCGACGGTGCGCTCAGCCGCCGACACCGGCGACGATCGGCAGATCATGGATCATCTGCTCGCGCTCGTTGTCGCTGAGGGCGAAGGAGACGTGGGCGTAGTCGTCGGGCCCGTAGAGCATGACCACGGTGGAGTGCGTCTCGCCCCTGTCTTCGGCGATCGACACCCGGGCGGCGGCCTGGGCCGCGTCAATCTGGGTCTGCGTGCCGTGCAGGCCGATCATCTGACCGGCCGAGAGCCCGGTGCTGAACTGGGCCAGCCACTTGGTAATGACCGGACCGGTGTCGCGCTTGACGTCGGTCGTGACGAAGACGACGACCGTCTTGGCGCGCACCGGCGCCGCAACCGCCTGCAGGGCCTGGTTGATGTCGGCCATGGTGGTCGGGCACGCGTCCGGGCAGTGCGTATAGCCGAAGAACAGCAGGGTCGGGCGCCCCGACGTGGCCGGGCTGAAGTCGAACGGCCGGCCGGCGGTATCGGTCAACCGGAACGTCGGTCGCGGCTGCGGCGGATCGATGCCGAAGCCCTGATACGGTCCCGCGGCCTTGTTGACCAGCTCCGAAGGTGTAGCCGACTGCCCGCTCGGACTCCCCCCGCGGTTTACCCCCGACCCGCCGTCCGAGCTACACGCGGCCAAGCCGACGAGCGCCCCGACCAGGGCGGCGACCCAGACGAGGGCGGCGTGACGACGGACCCTCATCGGCCCTGCTCCTCGGCCGTCACCCGTCGTTCCACGAAGAACACCAGTAGCGGGATAGTGCCGGAGATCAGCACCAGCCCGAGCTTGAGCCAGTTCCAGCGACGGCGCAGGCCCAGATCCGCGGCAGTGACCAGGTACACCGGGAACAGGAAGCCGTGCAGCACCCACAGCAGCGACAGCGCTGGCTGGTCGAAGAGGTACTTCAAGGGCAGGGCGATAAACGTGCAGACGGCCAGCAACACCCCGGTGGTGATGGCCATGATGCGGTAACGCAGCAGGGCCTGGCGATTGCGCCGGGCGCGGAACGCCTCGTCGGCGGCGACACCGGCCGGCACCGAGGTCATCGGCGGCGCGCCCTTGACCCAGCCGCCGATGCCGGCGTGGCCGACGCCGCCGGTACTGCCGACTCCGCGGCCGATGCCGGCTGAGCCGCATCCTTCGGCTCGGTCGGCCGGGCCGCATCGATCCGGTGGGTCGCCGCACTGGGCTCGCTCGGCTCGGCCAGCGCGGTCAGGTAGGCGTTGTAGGCGGCCATCTCAGGATCGTCGACGACGATGGCATCGGACTGCGGCATCACGTAGCCACGGTACGTCGGGCCGGCGGACCGATCGGCCGGAGCCCCGCCGGCCAACGCGGCCTCGTTCACCTCGTCGCCGGATGGGTCGGCGGGCGGCCTGCCGGCGTCGCGCAGCACCCGTACCCACAGGAAGATCGCGAACGCCGCGAAGATCAGCCACTGGCCGGCGTAGGCGTAGTTGCGCAGGTCACCCCGGGCGGCGTGACCGACGTCCCACTGCCACCGGCCCAGGAACACCATCGCGACCGCGCTGCCCCAGACGAACAGGTGCAGGACCAGCCACTTCGGGTGCAGGAACCGGAGCACACCCCGACGGTACCGAGGCCGGCGGCGCGTGGGCGGCCCTGACCGGCGCGCGAGGTCCACAATCTCGACATGGAACCAACCGCCCGCGCCGGGACGCACGCGGCACTCGTGGCCCGCGGGGTCGACGGTATTCGGCCGGCCTGGCTGCGCCACACCGACGGGGAGAGCCGATGGGGCGCGGCGACGTGCGTGGGTCTGGCGATCACGCTGCAGCTGGTGCTGCCCGAGCGCTACGTCGTGCCGCCCCGCTTCCTGCTGCCGGCGGTCGAGGGGGTGCTGTTGCTGACGTTCGTGCTGGTGCACCGGCCCCGCTTGACCGATCGGTCTCCCCGGAGGCGCGCGTTCTCCCTCTTTCTGCTCGCGGTGATCGCCGGGGCGCTGGCCGTCTCGCTGATCCGCCTGGTGCACGACGTCCTCACCGGTTCGGGCGTGCGGCCGGTCGACCTGCTGCTCGGCGGCGGCGAGCTCTGGTTGTCGATCGTGCTGGTGTTCGCGCTCATCTACTGGCAGTACGACCGGGGCGGACCGGCGCCCCGGGCCCTCGGTGAGCAGGTGCAGCCGGACCTGCTGTTCCCGCAGATGACCGACGAACACCTGGCCCGCGACTGGGAGCCGACGCTGCTCGACTACTTCTACGTCGCCTTCACGTGCTCGACCGCCTACTCCCCCACCGACACGATGCCCCTGTCGCGCTGGTGCAAGCTGCTGTTCACCGTGCAGTCGTCGGCCTCATTGGCCACCGTGACCCTGGTCGCCGCGCGCGCGGTCAACATCCTGCCCGGCCGCTGATCCTCGTCCCTCAGGTGCGGCGGTACCGGGCTTCGGCCAGTCCGTAGAGGCCGAACACCATCAACCCGATCGCAGCGAGCGCGAGCAACAGCCGTCCCGCCCAGGCGTCGGCCAGCGTGCGCAGCGCGCCGTCCAATCCGCGCGCCTTCCGGGCGTCGTACTTCCACGCAGCGACCACGACGAAGACCCCCGACAGCGCGACCACCGCACCCCGGGCGATGCTGCCGACGACCCCGAGCACGGTCATGGTGCGCCGGGTGCCCTCGGTCATCTGGTTCAGGTTCAGGTACTCCTCGAACTTTCGCGCCACGCCCTGGTAGACGAAGTACCCGCCCACTCCGATGACCACCAGCCCGACCAGCGCCACCGCCCAGCGGCCGCCGTCGTGAGCCAGCACCCGCGCCGTCCAGGTCTGCTGCTTGCCGGCCTGGCTGCCGCCGCCGGACTTGGCCAGGACCTCCACCCCACTGCCCCCGAACGACGCGTAGGCGCAGCCGGCGGCGAACCGCGCTATCCGTAACGTTGTCTGCTTGCCCTTCGCCACGTCACCGAACGCGGCCTGGCTGAAGCACCAGGCCGCGTAGGCGAACAGGCCGATGACGATCACCAGCAGTAGCGTGAAGCCGCCGGAGTGGCTGGCGACGTCCTGCATCGCACCCTCCTGGTTGGCCTGCTTCGCGCGGTGGCCGAGCGCCAACCGCAGCGCGAGCAACCCGATGAGCAGGTAGAGAACGCCGCGGGCAACCAGGCCGACGCGGCCCAGCCACTCCCGGGGTCGGCCGGTGGCCGCTCGGCGTACGTCGGTGGAATCCATGGCGACATCATCACCCGGCCGGTCAAGGAGGGCGCAGCGGCCCAGTCCGCGAGCGAGGGCCCGGCTGGATCAGCCGGGCCCTCGTCGATCCTCGTTTCGGTGGAGGTGGCGGGAATCGAACCCGCGTCCTCCGCTGTGTTGACAGGTCTTCTCCGGGCGCAGTGTGCGGTGCCTCTACTCGGCCCCACCGGTCATGCACACGAGCCGGTGTGACGGGTCCAGTCGCTGTGGGTTGTCCCGTCCGCACCCGCGACCGGCGCGAACGGTAAGCCACCTAGCTGATGCCAGGCACCGGGCCGGTGACCCTCCCGGACTGACAGAGTCGCTCCGCTACTTACGCAGCGAGGGCGAACTCGCGCTGATTGGAATCGGCGCTTGTTGGTGTTGCATCGCTTTTTTTACGAGGTCAGCAATGCGGTCCTCGGCCCGCTTCACCTGTCTCGACATACGGAGTCGAGACCTTTCACCCCCCAGCCGTTTGACCCGGAGCTGCTCCCCGAGCCGCCACACCAGCCTAACCACCGCGCCCGCCCGCGTCATCCCGGCGGCCCGACCGGGCGGCGGGGCGCTCAGTCCATTCCCTTGGCCCGCCGACCGAGGGCTCGGCGCACCTCGCGGTCGGCGTCGCGCTTGGCCAGGTCCTGGCGCTTGTCGTAGCTGCGCTTGCCGCGGGCCAGGGCCAGCTCGACCTTGGCCTTGCCGTTGCGGAAGTACAGCGCGAGCGGCACGAGGGTGAGCCCGGACTCCCGGGTCTTGCCGATCAGGCGCTCGATCTCACCCTTGTGCAGGAGCAGCTTGCGCACCCGGCGGGGTTCGTGGTTGGTCCAGCTGCCCTGGGTGTACTCGGGGATGTGCACGCCGTGCAGGTAGATCTCGCCGTCGTCGATGGTGGCGAACCCGTCGACCAGGGACGCGCGCCCTTCACGCAGGGACTTGACCTCGGTACCGGTGAGCACCAGGCCGGCCTCGAAGACGTCCTCGATCGCATAGTCGTGGCGGGCCTTGCGATTCTGGGCGACCATCTTGCGGGCGGTGTCGCGGTTGGACGATGCGCGCGCGGCTGGGGTGCTCACGGGTCCATTCTCCGGCACGCGGAGAACCGAGATCCCGCGGTGAGGTCAGAGGCGCACCAACAGGCGCAGGGTGGCGTAGGCGGTGAGGGCGGCCAGCACGATGCCGGCCAGGGCGCCGATACCGGCGGCTTCGATCACCTGATTGGTGTCCAGCGACGGCAGCACCCGGTTCTCGACCTGCTGCTTGAAGATGTTGTCCAGGATGACGACCTTGCCGAAGTAGTCGAGCACGATGGCCAGGATCCCGCCGAGGGCGGCCGCGAGAACCGCCTCGATCATGAACGGCAGTTGCGTCATCCAGCGCGACGCCCCGACCAGGCGCATGATGCCGGTCTCGTTGCGCCGCTGATTGGCCGCAACCTGGATCGCGTTGGCCATCAGCAACATCGCACAGATCATGATGGCAATGGCCGCGACCGCCGCGCCGATGCGGGCCTTCTCGAAGATGGTCAGCAACGTCTTCAGGCTGTCGGAT
>JALZBL010000152.1 GCA_030947395.1 Actinomycetota bacterium
CGGCTGCCCCGCAGCGGACGACCGCACCGGGCCGGCCGGCTGGGCCGGCTTGACCTTCGATCGCTCGACCCTTGCTGGCTCGACCTCGCTCGGCTGTACCTCGGTTGGCTCGACCTCGGTTGGCTCGATTGAATCCGAGGGCTCGTCTACGACCACCCCACTTTCGGCCGGCTTGATCAGCAGCGCTTTCGGGTCGGGCGGCTGGCGGTCCACCGGCTCCCCGTCAGCTTCATCGACCTCGACCGCATCCCTGTCCTCGTCGGCGATCTCCCCGCGGCTGGACCGCACGGTTCGTCCGCGGCGGGCCGCGGCCCGCTCGGCGGCGTCCAGGCCGATCTCACTCGGTACCGCGCGCCGGGTCACGCGGCTGCGCCGCGGTCCCCGCAGACCCTCGCCGGCACCGGCCGACGGCTCCTCGGTGGAAGGCGCGGAGGGGTCCGCACCGTCAACAGGTGCATCGATCTGGTCCTCGCCGGGGCCCGGGTCGATCTCGGTTTCCGGCTCGAGGAGGGCGACGGTCGCGGTTGCACCGGCCCGGCGGCGGACCGGCGCGGAACCGGTCCGGTCAGCACCGGCGTTTTCCTCGACGGACGGACTCGGCACTATCCCGCCGCTGCGCACCGAGTTGAGCCCGGTGAACCGCGCGGAGCCGAACGCCCGGCTGCGGGAGAGCAATGAGACCAGCGGATGGGTGAACAGGAAGACGACGGCCAGGTCGAGGATCGTCGACAGGCCCAGGGTGAACGCGAACCCCTTCACCTCGCCGGCCGCGAAGTAGTACAGCACCGCGGCGGCCAGCAGCGAGACGACGTCGGCCGAGATGATGGTGCGCCGGGCGCGGGCCCAGGCGCGCGGCACCGCCACGCGGATCGAGCGGCCACCGTGGACCTCGTCCTTGATCCGTTCGAAGAACACGATGAACGAGTCGGCGGTGATGCCGATGGCGATCACGAAACCGGCGATGCCGGCCAGCGTGAGCGTGAACCCGATCTCGCGGCCAAGGATCACCAGCAAGGCGTAGGTCAAGCCACCGGATACGACCAACGAGGCAATCGTGACGAAGCCGAGCCCCCGGTAGTAGAGCAGCGAATACAGGACGACCAGGGCCAGGCCGATACCTCCGGCCAGCAGGCCCGCCTGCAACTGGCTGGTCCCCAATGTCGGGGAGAGGTCGCTGGCCGTCTCCTGGGTGAAGCTCAGCGGTAGCGCGCCGTACTTGAGCTGGTTGGCCAGACTATTGGCCGTGCGTGACGTGAACGACCCCGAGACCGACGTGTCGCCGTTGATGGTCGCCTCGTTGTGCGGGGACGACACCACCTTCCCGTCGAGGGTGAACGCGACGAACTCCGCACACGGGGTGGTGCTCGCTGCGCACTGGTCCGGGCCGACACTGTTCGAAGCCGAGTGGTGCGCATTCGTGTAGTTGGCCCAGGCCCGTTGGCCGCTGCCCTTGAGGCTGATCGAGACCGTCCACTCCGGTTGCTGGCCGGCCGGGGCGACGGCCGAGGCGCTCTTGATCTCGCGGCCGGGAACGATCACCGGGCCGAGCAGGTATTTCAAGCCGTTGGCCGTGCCGCACGAGGGCAACGGCTGCGCCGCGATGTCGGCAGGCTTGGAGTTGCAGTCGAACTGGCTCAGGGCGCTGCGCAGGGCCTGTTGCCGGGCGGGAGGGAGCGCGTCGTACTCGGCCTCGGACTTCGGCAGCGGGAAGCCAAGCGCCTGGAACGGGTCGGCGGCCGGCTTGGTCGCCGCGGCGCTCGGGGGCGCACTCGTCGCGGCGGCCTTAGGGGCGGTTGAGGTAGGCGCGGCCGCGCGCGGCTGGGCGATTCCGTTGGCTGAGGTCGAGGGCGCCGTCGGTCGCTTCGTAGCGGGCTTGGACGGGGCGGGCTTCGCCGGGGTGGATTTCGCCCGGTTGGCGGTGGCCGTCGCGCTCGGTTTGACCGTGGCGCCACCGGTGCCACCGGTGCCACCGGAGGTGGGCGCCGGTGTGGCCGTGCCGGTCGCGGCGCCACCGACCGCGGGCATGACGACCGGACGGAAACTCAGCGCCGCCGCCGATCCAACCCCGCTCAGCTTGTCCGCGCGAGCGCCGGGAACCGAGACGACGATCCGATCGGAACCCTGTTGGACCACCTCGGCCGAGGAGACGCCGGCGCCATTTACTCGGTCGGTCATGATCTGGCGGGCCACCTTCATGCTCGCCTGCGACGGCGGGCCGCCCCCAGGCACCTGCGCTCGGAATACGACCTGCGCGCCACCCTTCAGGTCGAGACCGAGCTTCGGCGTGTGCGTCCGGCCGGGGATGAAGACGAGGCCGTACAAGGCAGCGAAGATCACGAACAGCGAGAGGAAGTAACGCCCGACGCGCAGCGATGCGGCGGTTGGTGGCACGGGGCAATGTCTCCTTGGCGCGTCAGCACCCGGCTTCGGCGCCGGATTTCGGGTCGGCCGGGCGTCCGGCAGCGGGTCGGCAACGCACGGCGATCAGGCAAGTATGGCCGAGACGCCCTGCCGGCCGCCGGGTCAGCCTAGGCGATCGGTGCGGTGGGCGGGCCGGTCAGCGGGCGAATGGGCGGCCGATCCCCGCAGTTCACGTCGTGCGAGCCGGCCGGTCGGTGGCTGCCGTCGATGCGGGGTTACTGTCCGGACCGGTGGCCCGCCGGTACCGGGGCGGCAGGGCGGCGGCGTCGCGTAGCGCGGCGAAGGCCCACCGGACTTCGACTCCGGGAGCGATCGAAAGGATCACCGTGTCGTCGGAATTCATGGCCACGATGGTTCCGTAGAGGCCCGAGGTGGTCATGACCTGCGTACCGACGGTGATCTCGCGCCGCATCCGAGCGTCGCTCTCGGCCGCCCGGCGCCGGGAACGCCACGCGAAGAGCAACAACCCCACGATGACGACGAGCGGGATGAACACCGACAAGTACTCCACAGCAGATCCTCACATCACGAAACCAGGCGACATCGAACTCGTACCCGTCGAGGGTACGGATCACGAATCGAACAGGCTCGGACCGATATCGCCTTGTGACGCAATGCTTAACGGCGGAGTCAGGCCGAGGTGGCGCCACGCGGCCGGCGTCGCTACCCGCCCCCGGGGGGTGCGGGCGAGCAGCCCGGTGCGGACGAGGAACGGCTCGGCCACCTCCTCCACCGTCTCCGCCTCCTCCCCGATGGCCACCGCGATCGTGCTCACCCCGGTCGGACCGCCTCCGAAGCGGCGGATCAGGGCGTCGAGTACCGCCCGGTCGAGCCGGTCCAGCCCGAGCCCGTCCACGTCGTAGACGGCCAGCGCCTCGTGGGCCACCTCGCGGGTGATCACCCCGTCGGCGCGCACCTCGGCGAAGTCGCGCACCCGGCGCAACAGGCGGTTGGCGATGCGCGGCGTGCCGCGGGACCGACCGGCGATCTCCTCCGCGCCTTCCTCGCGCAGTTGGGCGCCGAGCACGCCGGCCGAGCGGCGTAGCACCTGCCGCAACTGCGCCTCGTCGTAGAAATCCATATGTCCGGTGAAGCCGAACCGGTCCCGCAGGGGGCCGGTCAGCCGACCCGACCGGGTCGTCGCACCGACCAGGGTGAACGGAGCCAGATCGAGCGGGATGGCGGTCGAGCCGGGCCCCTTTCCGACAACGACGTCGACCCGGAAGTCCTCCATGGCCATGTACAGCAGTTCTTCGGCCGGACGGGCGATGCGGTGGATCTCGTCGATGAACAGGACCTCGCCGTCGGACAGGCTGGTCAGCAGCGCGGCCAAGTCGCCCGCTCGCTCGATCGCCGGGCCGCTGGT
This sequence comes from Actinomycetota bacterium, assembly GCA_030947395.1. Taxonomy (GTDB): domain Bacteria; phylum Actinomycetota; class Actinomycetes; order Mycobacteriales; family Jatrophihabitantaceae; genus JALZBL01. The sequence continues at coordinate 3,788 of JALZBL010000152.1, forward strand.
GATCCGGATCGGCGCCCCCAGCTCGGCGGCGATGATCATGGCCAGGCTGGTCTTGCCCAAGCCCGGTGGCCCGGACAGCAGCACGTGATCGGGCGCGCGATGTCGGCGGAGCGCGGACTCCAAGACGAGCTGCAGCTGCTCGCGCACCTTGGCCTGGCCGACGAACTCGGCCAGTGACCGCGGGCGCAGGCTGGCCTCGATCTCCTGTTCGCCGGGAACGGCCACCGGCGTCACCAGGTCCTCCTCGCCGCTGGCCGAAGGACCGCTCATGTCGAGCGGGTCCGGCCGAGCAGCTGGATGGAGCGGCGCAGCAAGGCCGGCAGGTCGGCCGCGTCGTCGCTGACGTCGGCGGCGACGGTCTCGATCGCGTCGGCGGCTTCCTTGCCGGTGAAGCCGAGACCGGCGAGCGCGTGGCGCAGCTGATCGCGCCACGGAGCCACCGCCGTCGCCCCCGTTGCCGCCGCCCGCGGCGTATCGGAGCCATCGATCGCGCCGACCCGATCACGCAGCTCGAGCACCAGGCGTTCGGCCCCCTTGCGCCCGATGCCGGGCACCGCCATCAGCGCGGGAAGGTCGGCGGTCACAATGGCCCGGCGCACCTCCCGCGGCGGGTGCACGGCCAATACCGTCTGGGCCAGTTTCGGGCCGACGCCGTTGGCCGTCTGCAGCAGCTCGAACAGCGCCCGTTCGTCGTCGTCGGCGAAGCCGTAGAGGGTGAGGGAGTCCTCGCGGACGACCAGGCTGGTCCAGAGCCGGGCCGCCTCGCCGAGCCGCAGCCGGGCCAGGGTGCCCGGCGAACAGGAGAGCGCCAGGCCGATCCCTCCCACCTCGACGACCGCGCCGTCGGGCGCGAGCGCGGCAACCAGGCCGTGCACGCTCGCGATCACGGAGTCGATGCCTCCTGGCAGTACGGGCGGTACGGGCGGTACCGGCGGTACGGACGGTGACGGGCAAGGGCCGGGGCCGGGGCCGATCGCGACGACGCTATCCGGTCCCTCGATCGGTCGAAGCGCTGGTGGACGGCCGCTCCGGTCCCGAGCGACTTGCCCTCGTCCAGGACGCACCCGAGCGGCTGGCTCATCGCCGGCGGCTCGCGACCGCTTCGGCTAGCCGGTCCTGGGCCGCCCCGCGCCACAGGTGGCAGATGGCCAGCGCGAGTGCGTCGGCCGCGTCGGCCGGCTTCGGAACGGCCTCCAGCCGGAGCAGCCGGGCGACCATCGCGCCAACCTGCGCCTTCTCGGCCGCGCCCGAACCGGTGACCGCGGCCTTCACCTCGGTGGGGGTGTGCAGCACCACCGGGATGCCGGCCCGGGTGGCGGCGACGATGGCCAGTCCGGCGACCTGGGCCGTACCCATGACGGTGCGCACGTTGTGCTGACTGAAGACGCGCTCCACGGCCACCACGTCCGGCCGGTGGGCGGCGACGGCGGCAACGATGGCGTCGAACTGGGCCAGCAACCGACGCC
>JALZBL010000153.1 GCA_030947395.1 Actinomycetota bacterium
CGCGCCGACCGACCCCGTCGACGCGCGCCGCCACGTCAACGCCGAGCTGGCCGCGCGGGCCAGCGGAGTGAGGCTGCCGTTGGCCCAGCTCGACTCGAGCTCCGGCCGCTTCATCGGCAGCACGTCGCTCTACGACATCGACCCCGCGGCGCGCACCCTGGCCATCGGCTACACCTGGCTCGGCCGGCCGTGGTGGCGCAGTGGGCACAACACCGACGCCAAGCTGCTGCTGCTCACCCACGCCTTCGACACGCTGGCCGCGGCGCGGGTCGTGTGGCACACCGACATCGGCAACACCCGCTCGCAGGCGGCCATCGAACGCCTTGGCGCAAGCCGGGAGGGGGTCCTGCGCAAGCACCGCATCCGTCGCGACGGCAGTTGGCGCGACACGGTGCAGTACGCCATGACCGACGACGATTGGCCCGCCGCCCGGGCCGGCCTGACCGCTCGGCGGCGCACCGATCAGCGGGCCGGCGGCAGCTGAGCCGGAGCGGGTTGGGCTGCAGCGGGTCCGGCTCCAGCGGGTTCGGCTGCAGCGGGTTCGGCTGCAGCGGATTGGGCCGCAGCGGGTTCGGCCGATGCCGGCTGGGCCGCTTCCGCGGCGCAGGCCGTGGCGATGCGCACGAACCCGACCGAAGAGTAGACCCGGGCCACGTCGTCGCTGTCGGCCGAGAGGAAGACCGTGTGCACCCCCTGCGCCACCGCGTCGGCGACGAGAGCCGCGGTTACCGCGGTGGCGATGCCGCGCCGTCGCCAGGCCGGCAGCGTAGCGATGCCGGTCAGCTCGGTGACGTCCCCGCGCGGGCTGTGGCTGCCGCCCCCCACCGCCTCTCCGGCCGCAACTGCGCCGGCGAGGGTGAGTAGCCCCGAATCGATCAGCGAACCGAAACGGTGGCCGAGCCGGTCGTCCGCGCCGGCCACACGGGCGTCCCGCTCGGTCGCTCCAGTTGAACCGATCGCGGTGCCCGGCGTTTCGAAGCCGACCGCGATCACGGCGGCCACGGCGGCGAGCTCCGGTGAATCGGCGGTCAGCAGGTGGATCGACACGTCGGCCGGCGGGGCAACCTCCTGTCGGCGCTCGAGGATGAGCAGCGGGTGCTCGTGGACGACGAGCCCGGCGGACCGCGCGGCCGAGGCCAACGACGGAGTGATCTCGTGCGTCCACTCCAGGGCGACGGGCTGGTCGTGGGCGCTGAGCCAGCGCGCGACCGTGGTCACGTCGGCGGGGTGGATGTCACCTGGCCGGCCCAGGCGCGGGCGGGCGTAGTACGGCCAGCCCGTCCGAGCCACGAACGCGGTGAAGGGCCCGACCTCGTGGGCGTCGGCCAAAGCGCGGGGCGCGGTGTCGTAGTAACGCTCGATTCGGGCCAGCACCTCGGTGGTCACGGCGCGCGACCCTAATCGTTGCTCCGCTCCGCGCGGCTAGGCCTCGGTTCAGCCCGCCGGACCGCACCGCTGCGACGCGCGGAACCACCGGCAGCAGACCGGGCCATCCGGGCCCAACGAGGCCACCCGGGCGGTGCGACGACAATGGTCGCATGCGCATCGTGAGCCTGCTGCCGTCGGCCACCGAGATCGTCTACGCCCTGGGCCTGGACGGCCAGCTGCTTGGGGTTACCGACGAGTGCGACTTCCCGCCGGCGGCCATGACCAAGCCGGTGGTGGTGCGGGCCCGGCAACCGGGCGGGCTCACCGCCGGGGAGATCGACGCCTGGGTCAGCGAGCAGGCGGCGCTCGACGGCCTGTACCGCCTCGATGACGCCGCGCTGAGCGCCATCGCCCCGGACCTGGTGCTGACCCAGGACCTGTGTCGGGTCTGCGCCGTTCCGACGGCCGACGTCGATGCCGCCCTGCAGCGGGTCGGCTGCCCGTCCTCGGTGGTGACGCTCGAGCCGCAGACGCTGGCCGAGGTGCTCGACTCGGTGCTGACGGTGGCCAGCGCGGCCGGCATCGCGGCGCGCGGGCGGCAGTTGCGACTCGCCCTGCAGCAGCGCCTCGACGCGGTGGCCGCGGCGGTGCACGATCGGCCGCCCGTGCCGACCCTGGTCCTCGAGTGGCTCGACCCGCCCTACACCGCCGGTCACTGGATCCCCGACCTGGTCACCGCGGCCGGGGGTACGGCCGCGCTCGGCACTGCCGGCGGGCGATCGCGGGCCATCGACTGGGCCACGGTCGCAGAACAGCGGGCCGAGGTCGTCGTCCTGGCCCCCTGTGGCACCGACCCGGCCGACACCTGGCGCCAAAGCGGCCTGGTACCGGACGACCTGCTGCCCGCGCGGACCTTTGCCGCGGACCTGGCCCGCCCCGGACCGCGCCTGGTCGATTGCGTCGAGGCCCTGGCTGCCGTGCTCCACCCCGACGCGGGGCTCCCGGAACGCCCGGACGTGCTCATGCCCCGGCCACTGTCGCTCACGCCCCGGTCGCTGTCGCTCATGCCCCGGTCGCTGTCGGATACCGCGGGCACACTGGAGCGGTGAGCGATCCCTCCCCGGACGGCGGCGGCCCCGGCCTCGCCGCCGCCGGGTTCTCGGCGCCGACGCAGGCCTGGCTGGAGAGCGCATTTTCCGCGCCGACGGCGGCTCAGCTGGGCGCCTGGGCGTCCATCGCGGCGCGCCAGCACACCCTGGTCGTGGCTCCGACCGGTTCGGGCAAGACCCTCGCCGCGTTCCTCTCGGCGCTCGACCGACTGGCCACCGAACCCGCGCCCGAGGACCCCCGGCGCCGGTGCCGGGTGCTCTACGTCAGCCCATTGAAGGCCCTGGCCGTGGACGTCGAGCGCAACCTGCGCTCACCGCTGGCCGGGATCCGGCAGGCCGCAGTGCGCCTCGGCCTGCCCCAGCCCGATATCACCGTCGCCACACGCTCCGGTGACACCCCGCCCGAGCAACGTCGCCTCTTCGCTCGCCGCCCGGCCGACATCCTCATCACCACCCCGGAGTCGCTCTTCCTCCTGCTCACGTCGGCCAGCCGCGAGGCGCTGCGGGGCGTCGATACGGTGATCGTCGACGAGGTGCACGCGGTCTGTGCCAGCAAGCGCGGGGCGCACCTGGCACTGTCCCTGGAACGACTCGACGCGTTGCTCGAGACGCCGGCCCAGCGGATCGGGTTGTCGGCGACGGTGCGCCCGGTGGACGAGGTGGCGACCTTCCTCGGCGGAGGCCGGCCGGTACACGTGGTCCAGCCGCGGTCGAGGAAGACGATCGACGTCCAGGTCGTCGTGCCGGTCGAGGACATGGGGGCGCTCGGCGAGCCGACCGGCGACCTCACCGGCCGGGCCGCCGGGGCGCAGGAACGGACGTCGATCTGGCCGCACGTCGAGGAGCGGGTGCTCGACCTGATCGAGGCGCACCGCTCGACCATCGTCTTCGCCAACTCCCGCCGGCTGGCCGAGCGTCTCACCGCCCGGCTGAACGAGCTCGCGGCCGAGCGGGCCGGCGTGGGCCGGCCGGCGCGGGACGGCCAGCCGCCGCCGGCCCAGCTGATGGCTCAAGCCGGATCGGGGTATCCGGCCGACCGACCAGCCGGGTCGGGCTATCCGGCCGACGGACCAGCCGGGTCGGGTTATCCGGCCGACGGACCAGCCGGGTCGGCTCACCCGGCCCGCGTCGAGCGCGTGGTCGCTCGGGCGCACCACGGCTCGGTCTCCCGGGAGCAACGCTCGATTGTGGAGGAGGAGCTCAAGGCCGGCGCGCTGCCCGCGGTGGTGGCGACGTCGTCACTGGAGCTGGGCATCGACATGGGCGCGGTGGATCTTGTCGTCCAGGTCGAGTCGCCGCCGTCGGTCGCGGCCGGGCTGCAGCGGATCGGCCGGGCCGGGCACCACGTCGGCGCGGTGTCGCGCGGGGTGATGTTTCCCAAGTACCGCGGTGATCTCGTCGAGTCGGCCGTGGTCGCCGAGCGGATGGCCGCCGGCGAGATCGAGTCGATGCGCTACCCGCGCAACCCGCTCGACGTGCTGGCCCAGCAGATCGTCGCCATGGTCGCAATGGAACCCATGACCGTCGAAGCGGTGGACACCCTGGTCCGCCGGGCGGCCCCGTTCGCCGGGCTGCCGGCGTCGGCCCTCACCGCGGTGCTGGACATGCTGGCCGGACGCTATCCGTCGGCCGACTTCGCCGAGCTGCGCCCCCGCCTCGTGTGGGACCGGGTCACCGACGAGCTGACCGCGCGCCCCGGTGCGCAACGGCTGGCCGTGACCTCTGGCGGCACCATCCCGGACCGCGGCATGTTCGGCGTCTTCCTGGCCAGCGGCGAGGGGCCGGGGCGCCGCGTCGGCGAGCTCGACGAGGAGATGGTCTACGAGTCGCGCGTCGGTGACGTCTTTCTGCTCGGCTCGTCGTCGTGGCTGATCGAGGACATCACCCACGACCGGGTGCTGGTGACGCCTGCGCCGGGCCAGGTCGGCAAGATGCCATTCTGGAAGGGCGACTCCCCCGGTCGGCCGGCCGAGCTCGGGCGAGCGCTCGGCGCGTTCGTGCGTGACCTGGTGTCGGCCGACGGCGACGTTGCGGTGGCCCGTTCCCGTGCCGCCGGGCTCGACGCGTGGGGCACCGACAACCTGCTGGCCTACCTGGGCGAGCAGCGCAGCGCCACCGGCCACGTCCCGGACGACCGGACGGTCCTCGTCGAGCGCTTCCGTGACGAGCTGGGCGACTGGCGCCTGGTGATCCACTCCCCGTTCGGGACGCCGGTCAACGCGCCGTGGTCGCTCATGTTGGCCGCCCGCATCCGGGAACGTAGCGGCATGGACGTTCAGGCCATGCCCGCCGACGACGGGATCGTGCTGCGGCTGCCGGAGACCGATGGCGAGCCACCGTCGGCCGAGTTGACCGTGTTCGAGGCCGACGAGGTCGAGGCGCTGGTGACCGCTGAGGTCAGCGGCTCGGCGCTGTTCGCGGCACGATTTCGCGAGTGCGCCGCCCGGTCGTTACTGCTGCCCAAACGCGACCCGCATCGGCGCGCGCCGTTGTGGCAACAGCGCCAGCGAGCCAACCAGCTCCTGCAGGTGGCCGGCGAGTACGGGCAGTTCCCGGTCGTGCTCGAGGCGATGCGCGAATGCCTGCAGGACGTGTTCGACGTGCCCGGGCTCAAGCGGCTGATGGGCGACATCGCGGCCCGCCGGGTCCGCGTGGTCGAGGTGCAGACCGAGCAGCCCTCGCCCTTCGCCCGCTCGCTGCTGTTCGGCTACGTCGGGATGTTTCTCTACGAAGGGGACGCACCGCTGGCCGAGCGCC
>JALZBL010000154.1 GCA_030947395.1 Actinomycetota bacterium
GGACGCCCGTGACGGGTGTCGCCTGGCTGTGCGGCTCTGCGAGCCGTCGCCGCCGGCATCGGTCGAGGCAGAGGAGCCGGCCCCGTGCGCGTGATCGCGCCGGGGCCGTTCTCGTCCGTCGGGAACGGCCCGCCAGTACTACCACATCGATCTGGGAGGTCCCATCAGCTCTGAACCCCGCATCAACGACCGGATCCGCGTTCCCGAGGTCCGCCTGGTCGGTCCCGAGGGCGAGCAGGTCGGCATCGTGCCGATCGGCAAAGCGCTCGAATTGGCCGCCGAGTCCGACCTCGACCTGGTCGAGGTCGCCCCGATGGCCCGTCCACCGGTCTGCAAGCTCATGGACTACGGCAAGTTCAAGTACGAGAGCGCGCAGAAGGCCCGGGAGGCGCGTCGTAACCAGGCGTTGACCGTCATCAAGGAAATGAAGCTGCGCCCGAAGATCGACCCGCACGACTATCAGACCAAGAAGGGTCACGTCGAGCGCTTCCTGAAACAGGGCGACAAGGTGAAGATCACGATCATGTTCCGCGGCCGTGAGCAGTCCCGTCCCGAACTGGGTTTCCGGCTACTGCAGCGGTTGGCCGAGGACATCACCGAACTCGGTTTCGTGGAGTCCTCACCCAAGCAGGACGGACGCAACATGGTGATGGTCGTGGCGCCGCACCGGGCCGGCAAGCCGTCGCGGACCCGGCCGGACGCCGACGCTGAGCCGGTAGCGGTCGAGTAGCCAGCCCCGTCCGCCCGATTTCAGCCCCGATCGACCAGGACAGCGGCACGCACGACCGGCCGCTCATAGCCAACAAGGACTCCCGATGCCCAAGAACAAGACCCACAGTGGAACCAAGAAGCGCGTGAAGATCACCGGCAGCGGCAAGCTCCTGACCGAGCGGGCCGGCAAGCGCCACCTGCTCGAACGCAAGCCGTCCCGGCTCACCCGCCGGCTCTCCGGTACCCAGACGGTGTCGGCGGCCGACACTCCACGCGTGAAGAAGCTCCTGGGTCGTTAGGCACCAACCGGCCCGGGCGAGTCCCGCGGCCGTGCCCCGAACGTCCCAACAGTCCCGACTAGGTAAGGAATAACCGTGGCACGCGTCAAGCGGGCAGTGAATGCCCACAAGAAGCGCCGGAGCACCCTGGAAGCGGCATCCGGATACCGGGGGCAGCGCTCACGCCTCTACCGCAAGGCCAAGGAGCAGTTGCTGCACTCCGCGACCTATCAGTACCGCGACCGCAAGGCTCGCAAGGGCGACTTCCGCCAGCTCTGGATCACCCGTATCAACGCGGCGGCCCGGGCCAACGGGATGACCTACAACCGCTTCATCCAGGGCCTGCGCCTGGCCGGCATCGAGGTTGACCGCAAGGTACTGGCCGACCTCGCCGTCTCCGACGAGGCGACGTTCAGCACGCTGGTGGCCGCGGCCAAGGCCGCGGTACAGGCCGAGGGCACCGGGGGAGCCGCCGCTCAGACCCAGCCCGCCTCCGACGCCGCCTGACGCCGCCGCCTGATCCCCGTCGTTTGATCCCCGCGAGCTGAGCCGACGCCGTGCTCTCCGACCACAACGCGCGGGTGGCCGCGGCGCGGAAACTGACCGACGCCCGGGCCCGTCGGCAGGCCGGGCGCTTCCTCGCCGAGGGAGCTCCGGCCGTGCGCGAGGCGCTCCGGCGCCCGGGGACCGTGGTGCAGCTGTTCGCCACCGCCGAGTCCGCCGACCGTCATCCCGACCTGCTCGCGTTGGCCCGCTCCGCCGGACTGGCCGTCGACGAAGTCAGCCCCGCGGCCGCGCGGGCGCTGTCCGAGACCGTCGCCGCCCAGGGCCTCGTGGCCGTATGCCGCCGGGTCGACGTGGCTCTCGACGCCGTCCTGACCCCGTCCGCTCGGCTGGTGGCCGCGCTGATCGAGACGAACGACCCCGGCAACGCCGGCACCGCGGTCCGGGCCGCCGATGCCGCCGGCGCGTCCGCGGTCGTGATCACCCGCCCGGGAGTCGACGTCCATAACGGCAAGGCCGTCCGGGCCAGCGCCGGAAGCATCTTCCACCTCGATGTGGTCACCGACGCCGAGCCGCAGCAGGTCCTTCGGGGTGCCCGGGCTGCGGGCCTGCAGGTGTTCGCGACATCGGGTGCCGGCGATGAGGACCTGGACGACCTGGCCGACTCGGGTGCCCTGCGCACGCCGACGCTGTGGCTGTTCGGCAACGAGGTGCGCGGGCTCGACGCCGAACTGCTCGAGGCCGCCGACCGCCGGGTGCGAGTGCCGATCTACGGGCGGGCCGAGAGCCTTAACCTCGCCATCGCCGCCGCGGTATGCCTCTACACCAGCGCCCGCGCCCAGCGGGCGGCCCGGCCGTGATCGCCCAGCGGCACGCGCTCAGCGGGCGGCCCGGCCATGATCGCTCAGCGGCACTGCGTCCGAGGCCCGGCGCTCACCGGTCCGGTCCTTCCGACCTCCGGGCGTAGGGTTGCCTAAGTCGACCGCCCCAGAAGGGAACCCCTCACCGCCCATGGACACGCTCACCTCCGATGCCCGCGCGGCGTACGTCAAACTCCCCCAGTTCGAGCCGACCGGTTACGTTGTGCTCGACCGCTACGACCAGTCCCTCGACCCGGCCGAGTGGTTCGACATCGAATACGTCGACTGGAAGTCCTCCGGGGACACCCGCTTCGCTCCGCTGGCCAGCGCCTACGGCGACATGGAATGCAACGGCTTCTGGAACCACACCCCGCCCAAAACCGACAAGGACGGCGTCTGGGTGCCCAAGAACGTCGGCCTGGCGCCCCGCCTGACCGCCCGCGCCCAGGAGCCGGGAGCCAACGTCGGGCGGTGCCGGGTGATCGAGTTGCAGCCCAATACCTATTCCGACTGCCTCTACAACCTGCACCGCGACGACAACAACCGTCTCAACCCGGAGGGCACCGGTTGGATCGTGCGGGGGTTCTTCAACCTCACCGACAACCCGAACTCGGTGATGATCCTGCGCGAGCATCGCGACGACCCGGCGACCGAGACCCGCATTCCGCTGCCGGCCGGCACGCAGTCGATCATCGACACCCAGCGCCTGTGGCACGCCGTGTGGCACCGGGGTGACGAGCCCCGATACTGCCTCATCACCTCGTGGGAGTCGGGTCCGGAACTGGACGCCTACATCAGCAAGTACCACGGGGTGAGTGAGGTCGCCAGCCTGCCGCTCGGCGCGGATGTCATCGCCGCGGCTCAGGCCGAGGTCGACCGCCGCCGGGCCGAGCGGGCCGCTGCGCTGGCCGCTCAGGGCCAGAGCGTCGACGCCGAGGTGAAGTCCGAGGCCTGATCCGGTTCCGGCGCGTCGGCCTGCCCCTAAGGCACCCGGCTTCCGGCCCGCAGGTGCTATCTAGTACGGACGCTGACCCGCCGTCGGTCGCGGTTTCGTTCGGCACCTCCGGCGCGCTTGCCTAGACTTCGCGCAGCAACGTCGGGCGGCCGCGGGCGCCGTCGGCACGTCCGTCACCATTCAGGAGTTGTACTTCGCATGTCCGGCGCCAACCAGGTGTACGACCCGAAACGGGTCGCCGCCCTGTCCGAGGCCAGCGTGAGCGCGGCCCTCGGCGCGGCCGCCACGGCGCTGTCGGGCGCGGCGGACCTGGGCGCCCTGCACGAGGCCTACGTGAACCACGTGGGCGACCGTTCGCCGCTCGCCCTGGCCAACCGCGAGATCGCCGCCCTCCCGCCGGCGGCGCGGGCCGAAGCCGGCCGGCGGGTGAACCAGGCCCGGGCGCAGGTGCGGGCGGTCCACGAGGCGCGCCGGGCCGAACTGGAGGCGCAGCACGAATCGCTGGCTCTGCGCACCGAGTCGGTCGACGTCACGCTGCCCTGGGACCGCGAGCCAGTCGGCGGCCGCCACCCCTTGACCACCCTGCAGGATTACCTGCAGGACGTCTTCGTCGCCATGGGCTACGAGGTCGCCGAGGGTCCGGAAATCGAACCCGAGTGGTACACCTTCGACGCCCTCAACATGGGGCCGGACCACCCGGCCCGCTCGATGTTGGACACGTTCCACGTCGGCGCGCCGAACTCCGGGCTGGTGCTGCGCCCGCACACGTCGCCGGTGCAGATCCGCACCATGCTGACCCGCGAACCCCCCATCTACGTGATCTGCCCGGGCAAGACCTTCCGCACCGACGAGCTGGACGCCACCCACACGCCGGTGTTCCACCAGATCGAGGGGCTGGTCGTCGACGAGGGCATCACCATGGCCCACCTCAAGGGCACCCTCGACCACATGGCCGGCGCGCTGTTCGGGCCGGGAATCGTCACCCGGCTGCGCCCGTCCTACTTCCCGTTCACCGAGCCGAGCGCCGAGCCGGACCTGTTGTGTTTCGTGTGCCGGGGGGAGTCCGTCGGTAACCCGGATCGCCCGTGCCGCACGTGCGGCGGCGAGGGCTGGATCGAGTGGGGCGGCTGCGGGATGGTCCATCCCAAGGTGCTGACCGCCTGCGGAATCGACCCCGAGAGCTACAGCGGCTTCGCCTTCGGCATGGGCATCGAGCGGACGATGATGTTCCGCAACGCCGCCGCGGATATGCGCGACCTGGTCGAGGGCGACGTGCGCTTCACCGCGGCCTTCGGCGTGGAGCCCTGATGCCCGGCGGTGGGGTCGTCCACGCGCCGATCGGGTGGATCGCCGACTGGGCCGAGCTACCGGCCGGCCTCGACGCCCGCGGCCTGGCCGCGGCGCTGGTGCGCGTCGGCCTCGAGGTGGAGAAGATCGAGTCGGCGGGCGATGCGCTGAGCGGGCCGATCGTCGTGGGGCGCGCGCTATCGGTCGACGCCGAGCCGCAGAAGAACGGCAAGACGATCAACTGGTGCTCGGTCGACGTCGGGGCGGGCGAACCGCACGGCATCGTGTGCGGGGCCCACAACTTCGCCGCCGGGGATCTGGTCGTCGTCGCCCTGCCCGGCGCCGTACTGGCTGGCGGCTTCGCGATCAGCGCGCGCCAGACCTACGGGCACGTCTCGGACGGCATGATCTGCTCGGCCCGCGAACTCGGCATCGGTGACGACCACGCCGGCATCCTGGTGCTGCCGGCCGGCGCGGGCGCACCGGGCGACGACGCCCTGGCTGCGCTCGGGCTGCGCGACGCGGTACTCGACATCGCGGTCACCCCCGACCGCGGGTACTGCCTGTCGATGCGCGGCCTGGCCC
>JALZBL010000155.1:0-3745 GCA_030947395.1 Actinomycetota bacterium
CTTCTGCACCGGAGCTCGTTCTGGTCACCCGCTGCGGACGCGGACCGGGAACTTCTTGATGCCGTTGACGAAGTTGCTGCGCACCCGGGTCACGTCGCCGGCGAGTTCGACGGACTCCAGCCGGGGTAGCAGCATCTCGAACATGAGCCGGATCTCCATACGGGCCAAGGCGTTGCCGAGGCAGAAGTGGGGGCCGCCCTTACCGAAGGTGACGTGGTCGTTGGGGTGGCGGGTCACGTCGAAGGCGTAGGGGTTGACGAAGGCGTCCTCGTCGCGGTTGCCGGCCGCGAACCACATGACCACCTTGTCACCGCGGTGGATCGACTGCCCGTGCAACTCCACGTCGCGCGTCGCCGTGCGGCGGAAGTGGTAGACCGGTGACGCCCAGCGCAACATCTCCTCCACCGCGTCCGGGATGAGTTCGGGCTTTTCCTGCAGCAGGCCCAGCTGGTCGGGGTGCTCGATGAGGGCCAGCATCGAGTGGCTGATCGCGTGGCGGGTGGTCTCGTTTCCGGCCACGACCAGCAGTAGGAAGTAGTTGTCGAAGTCGGTCGCAGTGAGCGGTTCCCCGTCCACGGGTACCCGGTTGACCAGCCGGCTCACCAGATCCTCGCCGTCACCCCCGCGGCGCTGCCGAGCCAGCTCCCGCCCGTATTCGAAGACCTCGAGGGCCGCGGGGGAGCGGAAGGGCAGGTGCTTGTACTGGTCGCTGTCGACGTCGGAGAGCAGAACCTCGGCGTACTCGGGATCGGTGTTGCCGATCATCTGGTTGCCCCAGTCGATGAGCTGACCGGTGTGGTCGGCCGGCACGTCGAGCATCCGGGCCAGCACCTGGATCGGAAAGTCGGCGCTGACCTCCTTGACGAAGTCGAACTCGCCCTGGCGAAGGGCGGCGTCGACCGTCGCCCGGGTCAGGCCGCGCAGGAAGTCCTCGTACTTCAGCAGCGTCTGGCCGCCGAACTCGCGCTGCATCAGCTTGCGCAAGGCGCGATGGCGGGTGCCGTCGGTCTCCAGCATCGAGCGGCGCAGGTCCATCAGGTCGTCGTCCACCTCTTCGAGGTTGACGTACTGCGTCGAGGTGAACGTCTCGGAGTCGCGGTCGATCGCGACGATGTCGGCTTGCCGGGTGATCGACCAGAACCCGGCGTTGGGCGCCGGCTCGGGGTTCCAGTGCACCGGTGCCTCGCGGCGCAGCGTGTCGAACCGGGCCCAGGCCTCGTTGCGCTCGAAGACGTCGAGGTCGGCCAGGTCGACCGCCTCCAGCGGGATGGCGTCGGGACGGTTGGCCATGGTGCGTCCTCCGGTGCGCTACGCGGGACGGGATTGGCGGCTGGACCCTCCAGTGAGGGTTTCGCGCCAATCCTGGTCGGGATCTAGAGGTGGTAGGCGTACTCGTGGAACTCCCAGTCGGTGATCCACCGGCCGAAGCGCTGCAGCTCGTCGCGCTTGTAGGTGAGAAAGGTGTCGACGAACGGCGCGCCGAGCACCTCGGCGAAATCGGCATCGGCCTCGAGCGCGTCCAGCGCGGCGCCCAGCTCACCCGGCAGCATCGCCGCCTGTTTGGGGTCGTAGCCGTAACCCTCGAGCGGTGCGGGGACCTCGAGCTTGTCACGGATGCCGAGGTAGGCCGCGGCCAGCAGCCCGGCCACCGCGAGATAGGGGTTCGCACTGGCGTCGCCGAGGCGCAGTTCCATCCGCGCCGCCCGGCCGCGCTCGGGCGGGATGCGCACCATCGCGCTGCGGTTGTCCAGCCCCCAGTCGATCAACCACGGGGCCAGGGTGTCCGGCCCGAACCGCTTGTAGGAATTGATGGTGGGGTTGCACACCGCGGCCAGGGCCGGCGCGTGGGCGAGCACCCCGGCCACGGCCGACCGGGCGAAGAACGACAATCCGTGCTCGCCGTCAGGGTCGTCGAACAGCGCGGTGCCGTGGTCGTCCCAGGTTGAGAAGTGCAGGTGGAAGCCCGAACCGCCCTCGTCGTTGTAGGGCTTGGCCATGAACGTCGCCTGCTTGCCTTCCCGGCGGGCGAGCTCTTTGATCGCCGCCTTGAACCGAAAGGCTCGGTCGGCGGCATCGAGGGCCGCGGAGTGCCACAAGTTGATCTCGAACTGGCCGCTGGAGAACTCGTGGTTGGCCGCCACGACGTCCAGCCCGTACTGCCCGAGCTGGCGCAGCGAGCGCAGCAGGACGTTGTCCGGATCGCCCTTCAGCCCGCTGACGTAGACGTTGCCGGTGGCCTCCCCGTAGCGGCGCCAGCCGGACGCGCTCCCGGAGTCGGCTTCGAGCAGGTAGAACTCCAGCTCGGGGCCGACGACCGGCTTCATCCCCAGCTCCGCGAAGCGGGCGGCCACCCGCTTGAGCACCTGCCGCGGGCTCAATCCGGACGGTGAACCGTCCGGATTGAAGACGTCGGCGATGCAGTGGGCCACCCCGGGCTCCCACGGCACCGGTAGCAGCGTCTCCACGTCCGGGAAGGCGACGACGTCGGGCAGGCCCGCGCTCAGGCCACCCTCGATGTCCACGACCTCACCGCGCGGGGTCGTGCCGAACACCGACCGGCAGAACGCGACGCCGTCGGCGGCGGTGCGGGCGAAGCGGTTGACCAGCAGGTCGCGGCCGCGCTCGCTGCCGATCAGGTCCGCGTACCCGAGCCGCACGACGTCGATGCCCTGCTCGGTCAGGGCGGCCGCGGCCTCGGTGAGCGCGCCTTCGTCGAAGTGAGCCACTGGCCCTCCTGATCGTTAGGCTCCGAACGATATTCGAGCCGGCGGCCACTGACAAGGATCGCCTCGACCGCCGGCACGGTACCGTACGGACCCGAACGAGTCCGCCGGGTGGTCCGCCCCAGCGCGCCGCCGACGGATCGTCGGTTCAACCAGCTTGCGGTGTCGATGAAGGAGCGCTGGTCATGAGTGACGTCGCCGGATTCTTCTACCCCCGCACGGCCACCGGGCGCTCCTCGCTGATCCCGTCGCCACCGTGGTTCTACTCCGGCGACCTGTTGACGGTCGAGTACCGCACCGACCCCGCCCGGGTGGCCGAACTGCTGCCGGCCCCGCTCGCTCCGGCCGCGGAGGACCCCGGCGCGGTGGCGCTGATCTGGGCCGACTGGCAGTCATGCTCGGCCTCGCGGGAAGAGCTGCTGGACCCGGTCCGCGCCCAGTACAAGGAGGCATTCGTTGTCGTGCGGTGCTCCTTCGCGGGCCGCACCTACTCGCGCTGCGTCTACATCTGGGTGGACAAGGACTTCGCCATCGCCCGGGGGATTCACCAGGGCTACCCCAAGAAGTTCGGTGTCATGGCGCAGACCCGCCCGCACCCGTTTGGGCAGGCGGCGCCGCAGATCGCCGCCGGGGGCCGGTTCGGGGCCACCCTGTCCGCGAGCGACCGGCGGCTGGCCGAAGCGGTCCTGACCCTGCGCGAGGAGACCGAGACCAACGGCTTCGTCAACGCCCACCCGATGGCCCACCATCGCTTCGTGGCCGGCATCGCCCGCGGCGCCACTGATGCCTACGCCGAGCTGGTCGAGTCCGGTGCCGCGCAGGTCGAGGCCGGTCCGGCCTGGCGCGGTGACGTCGACCTGCGCCTGTTCGAGTCGCCGACCGAGGAGTTGGCCCGGCTCGAGGTCGGCGAGATCATCGGCGGCTACTACCGCCAGGTCGGCGTGGTCTGGGACGGCGGCCGCACCCTCGCCACATCGATCGGCGGCGACGGACCGAACCCCGGTGCCTGGTTGGCCGCGGGT
>JALZBL010000155.1:3755-5155 GCA_030947395.1 Actinomycetota bacterium
GCCCTGACCCGCGGGACGCATCGCCCAGAGGCCAACGTCCGCGCGCACCGGCCCAGCGGCGGAGTGACCGGTGACCGACCGGCACACCCTGGCCGAGACCGAGGCGGCGATGACGGCCCACGTCGCCCCCCTGGCCATCGACCTGCCGGCGGCCGAGGCGATGTCGAGCCTGTACCGGGCGGCCAACGCGGTGCGCAACCACCTCACCAACACCGTGCTGCGCCCGTACGAGCTGACCTGGACCGGCTTCGTGGTGCTGTGGGTCGTATGGATCTGGGACGACATCGAGACCCGTCACGCCGCCGACAGCGCGGCCATCTCCAAGGCGACGCTCACCGGCGTCGTCAAGACCTTGGAGGCTCGGGGCTGGCTGACCCGCGAGACCGACGGCGAGGACCGACGGCGGGTGCGGCTGCGGCTCACCGACGACGGCCGGGCGGTGATGCAGCGGCTCTACCCACAGTTCAACGCGGCCGAGGCCCACGTGGTGGGCGCCCTGTCGAAGCGTTCGGTGACCGAGTTAGCCCGCAACCTGCGGACCATCGTCACCAGCCTGGAGACCGAGGCGAACGCCCGGCCGCCTGAACCAGTGCCGTGAACAGCGCGGCCTGCACCGGATCGGTCAGCGACGTGTCCTCCGGGTGCCACTGCACGGCGAGGAACCAGCCCGGGGACTGGGGGTCGGTGACACCCTCGATGACGCCGTCCTCGGCCCGCGCCACCACGGCCAGACCGGCGCCCGGCGAGTCGATGCACTGGTGGTGATAGCAGGAGACCGCGACGTGAGGACCCACGATGTCGGCCAGTGGTGAGCCGCCCTCGACCGTCACCTGGTGCACCCGGTTGCGGTGGTGACCGACGGTGGTGTCCATGTCCTGAACCAGCGTGCCGCCCAGGGCGACGTTGACCACCTGGGCGCCGCGGCACACCGCGAGCAGGGGGATGGCGTCGGCCAGCGCGACCCGGGCCACGGCCAGATCGAAGGCGTCCTGTTCGGCGTCCACTCCGTACTGGGTGGGGTCGGGCGCGCGGCCGTAGCGGGAGGGGTCGACGTCGCCGCCGCCGGGAAGCAGCACCGCGTCGGCGAAGCGCAGCCGGACCCGCACCTCGCCGTCGTCGGCCACCCCGCCGGGGGCGTGCGGGTGGATCACGACCGGTTCACCGCCGGCGGCATAGACCGCGGCGGCCAGCCGGCGGGCGGTCTCCTCCGCCTCGAAGCGCAGGGACGACGCCGTGGCCGAGAACCGGGCCGGTATCGCGATGAGCGGTCGCGCCGAGGTTCCCGCCGTCTCGGTCAGCCTCGTCACCGGCTCCTCCTGACGTCTTGACCACCGCCGGGGCGGCGGATACGTTTGGACCCGAACGATATCGGACGCCCCGATCGCCCAGGAGTTGCCCCG
>JALZBL010000156.1 GCA_030947395.1 Actinomycetota bacterium
AGCCGTCCACCCATTCGACGCGGGCGGGCTGGGTGAGCTCGGCGCAGTCGCGCACCCACTGGAGCAGGCGCCGATGCGTGGTGGGCGCGCGGTCGAGGCCGGGGACGCTCGTGATCGTCATGGAGTGCTCCTGACCCGGTCGCCGTTGACCGGATATGCCGATTCGCCGGCGCGGGCGCGACCCAGGGCCGGCTGGAATCGGGGATGCCTGGACGGTAGTGGTGACAGCGCTTCCGTTTCGAGGCTTGGCCGATGCGTGCCTCGTCACACGGCATTGGCCACCGCCAGACTGGCTCAGGAGGCGGCGCTGACCGTGCTCATGTTGAAGTCGGGGATGCGCAGCGCCGGCATCACGGTGCGGGTGAAGTAGTCATTCCATTCCCGGGGCAGCGTGGCCACCGACTGGCCGACTTCGGTGGCCCGGCCGAGCAGGGAAACCGGGGACTCGTTGAACCGGAAGTTGTTGACCGCGCCGCGGACCTGACCGTCCTCGACGAGATAGACCCCGTCCCGGGTCAGCCCGGTCAGCAGCAGGGTCTGCGGGTCCACTTCGCGGATGTACCAGACGGTGGTCAACAGCAGGCCCCGCTCGGTGGTGCGGACCAGTTCCTCGGTCGAAGTGTGCCCGCCGGCGTCGACGACGAGGTTGTCGAGCGCCGGGCGCGCCTCGGTGCCGGTGCGCTCAGCCCAGGCCCGGGTACGGATGAGGTCGGTCAGGACCCCGTCGGTGATCCAGTCGGTGTGGGCGAGCGCCGCGCCGGTGTCGAACACCGACTGGACGCCGCCGGAGGACGTCGTCGCGATCTCGAACGGGGCGCACTCGATGCCCGGCACCGTCGGATCGGAGTACATCGAGATCGGCAGGGGGGACAGCCGCTCGCCGATCCGGGTTCCCTCGCCTTCGCGGGCTGAGAAGACGCTGCGTCCTTCGTCGGCGTCGCGCGCCGCCCCCGACCAGTAGAGGTAGATCATGAGGTCGGCCACGGCCGACGGCGGCAGGATCGTCTCGTACCGCTCGGCCGGAAGGTCGATGCGGTTCGCAGCCCAGTCCAGGCGCGTGTTGAGTTCGTCGACGCGGGCGGTGACGTCGAGGTCGGTGAAGTCGCGGGTTGGCCCGCCGTGCCAGGCCGAGCGGGCGTAGTCCGCGCTCTTGGCGTTGAGTTCCAGCCGGCCGGTCGGCTGGTCGAACCGGCGCCGCAGCCCGGTCGAGGAGCCCACGTAGGTCGTGGTCATGACGTGCTCGGCGAAGCCGAACAGGGCGCGGCCCTTCGATTCGGCGGACCGCAGCGCGGCGCCGAGCGGAGCCGTGAGGCCGGCGAACACGTCGATCGCCGTCGTGGCCGGCGGGGCGGCGAAGTCGTCGTCGGTGTCGTAGGGCTCGACCAGCGGGGCGGCATCGTCGGCTGGCGCGGCCGAGCGGGCGGCCTGCTCGCTGGCCTTGACCAGTTCCCGGACGTCGTCCTCGGAGGCCACCGATCCGCTGATCACGCCGGCCGCCGCACCGTCGCCCGCGGCCACCGTGGACACCACGGTCACCCGGCGGGAGGCCATCTGCCCGTTGGTGGTCAAGCTGTTGTTGGCCCAGCGCAGGTTGGTCTCAGTCCGCTCGGAGACGATCACCACGCACCCGTCGGTCGCCGATGCACCCAGCGCGGAGTCGACGATCTCCTGCGCGGGGATCACGCCTGGCCCGCCTGGGCCGCCTCGGCCGCGGTGTTGAGCACGTTGACGTCGCGAAACAGCGCCGCCGGTGCGCCATGGCTGACCGGAGCGATCTGGCCGGGCTGCCCTTTGCCGCAGTTGAATGCACCGCCCAGCACCCAGGTCTGCGGTCCACCGACGGCCTCCATCGCACCCCAGAAGTCGGTGGTGGTGGCCTGGTAGGCGGCGTCGCGCACCTGGCCGGCCAACCGGCCGTCCGCGATCCGGTAGAACCGCTGTCCGGTGAACTGGAAGTTGTAGCGCTGCATGTCGATCGACCAGGACTTGTCCCCGACGACGTAGAGCCCGCGCTCGACCCGTCCGATCAGCTCGTCGGTGTCGGGGCCGTCCTCGGCCGGCCGCAGCGACACGTTGGGCATTCGCTGCAGCGGGATGTGTCCCGCCGAGTCGGCGTAGGCGCAACCGTTCGACCGGCCGCCGGCGAACCGGGCCATGTCCATCGCCGCCATCTCGCGGTTCACCTGGTAGCCGACCAACTGCCCCGCACGGACGATGTCGAAGCTCTGCGCTTCAACCCCTTCGTCGTCGAAGGCCACCGTGGCCAGCCCATGCGGCGTGACCCGGTCGCCGCGCACGTTCATCGCCGGGCTCCCGTAGCGCAGCGAGCCGAGACGGTCCGGCGTGGCGAACGAGGTGCCGGCGTAGGCGGCCTCGTAGCCCAGGGCCCGGTCAAGTTCGGTGGCGTGCCCGATCGACTCGTGGATGGTCAGCCAGAGGTTGGACGGATGGATGACCAGGTCCATCCGGCCGGCTTCGACGGTGGGCGCCTTCACCCGCTCGGCCAGCAGGGTCGGCAGCTCGGCCAGCTCGGCGTCGAAGTCCCATCCGGTGCCGGTCAGGTACTCCCAGCCCCGCCCGGCCGGTGGGGCGAGCGTGCGCATCGTCTCGAACGCCCCGCGGGAGCGGTCGACGTTGGTGACGGTGAACTCGGGGTGGATGCGGACCCGCTGCTGCGTCACCGAGGTGCCCCGCAGGTCGGCGTAGAACTTGTTCTCCTGCACCCACTGGGCCGAGGCGTCGACGTGGTCTACCCCGTCTGAGGCCAGCAGACGCTCGGACAGTTCCCGCAGCCGGTCGGCCCGCTCCGCTTCCGCCACGTCGAAGGGGTTCGTGGCGTAGGCGCTCACCCAGACCGCGTCGCGGTGCACCGGCTCGTCGGCCAGCTCGACCGCGCGCAGCCGCACCGGCCGGCTCACCGCAGCCACCGTGACGGCCTGCTCGGCCACCCGGGCGGCCGCTTCGCGCGTCAGCTCGGCGGTGGCGGCGAACCCCCAGGTGCCGTCGACGACCACGCGGACCGAGAGGCCGAGATCGACGTCGTCGCCGCTGCTGTCGGGCTTGGCGTCGCGCAGGCTGAGCCAGCCGGAACGCACTCGGCCGACCCGCACGTCGGCGTATTCGGCGCCAGCGTCGGCGGCCCGGCTGAGCGCGGCATCGGCCAGGTCGGCCAGCGCCAGTGCGGTGAAGTGCGGGTCGACGTCGCTCACCCTGCGACCCTAACGCCGTCCGCTGGGGCCACCCGCGCTAGTGGTCGACCGGGCTTGCGGTCAGCAGGCGGTCAGGCTGCCGAAGTAGCCGCGGTTGAAGTAGTTGATGCGCTCGAAGCCGGTGGTGTTCCGCTCGCCGAGGTACTCCGGGCGGCTGGCGGTGCGCAGCACGGTGATGGTGGCCTCGTCCATGTCCGGCGGCGAGAGCTGAAACCGGCGTCCGGTGGTGACGTTGATGTCCTTGGCGTAGGCCCCGACGTAACACGACGCGCTGAGCAGCGCCTGCTCGCCGTCGATGGAGAGCCCGAACTGGGACCGGACCGCGAAGCCCCACGTGTAGGCGAACATCGAGCCGAGGGCGAAGTCGCCGGGGGCGTCCGGCTTGATCCTCACCTCGTTCGACGGGCCCACGGCGAGGGCCGGCACGCTGTTGTAGGCCTCGGCCGCGGCGTCGGGGTTGTAGTAGACGGTGTTGTCGCCGGGGCAGTAGGCGAACTTGGTGCCCGAGTCGCCGGCGCAGGGCGGGGCGTCGGCCTCCTTCACCTTCACCGGCTTGAAGACCTTGTTGATGCCCTTGAACGCCGCCGTCCAGAACCGGTTGAGGTCGGCGATCAGGTTGGTGCTGGGGTCGAGGGTCTGCTCGAGGGTCTGGTTGCCGGACTGGTCGTAGTCGCTCTGCGTCACGTACGGGCGCTCGGTGTACTTGCGGGTCTCCCACTCCTTGCCGTAGCAGTACGTCACGCCCTTGTCGAAGCCGTCGGAGAACGCGCTGAGCCGGTCGAAGCCGTTGCCGTGAGCTCCGTCGGCCGTGGAGTCCTGCGGACGGCTGTCGCGCAGAAGGATCATGCCGACGGCGATCGTGTCGAGCTTCTTCGGGTCGATCGCAAAGTGGCGATTCGGGATCGCGACCTTCCCGGCCCCGGCCTCGGCGGCCATGAACGCGCCCGACGCGCAGTCGGCCTGGGACTCCTTGAAGATGGACGGCCTGACGATGGCCAGCCGGTTCTGGATGAGGTGCCCGGTCTCGTGCGCCATGACCAGGGCGGCGAACTCCGGCCCGAGGGCCTTGGTGACGCTCTCGACCAGACCGGTGCGGTCATAGGCGAAGGCGTCATCGAGCGGGCAGTAGAACGCGTTGTTGTCGGCCGCCTTGGGCTGACGCTGCATGCAGGCTTCGGCCGGGTTGGGCTTGCCGGTCTCCACCGAGTAGACCCCACCGGTCAGGGGCCGGAAGGTCCGACCGTCGGACACCGACGGGAACGACTTCCTCCAGAACTCGTTGACGTCGGTGAGCGCGTTGCGCACCAGTTGGTCGAACGCGGTGCCGCCGTCACCCTTGATCGGGAACTTGGCCCCCGGTACCGGGCCGGCCGGTGTGACCGCCGCCGCCAAGCCCTTGCCGGAGATAGCGCCGCACCCGGTCAGCGACATCGCCGCGCTCAGGGCGATCGCCAGCACCCGCCCGAACCGGATCGCCGAGCGCCGCGGCGAAGCAGTTGGCATGTTGCTCCTTAACCCGTCCGGACCTGGGCCGAAGTGTAATCAGCACCCCCGCCCGTCCTTGGTTTCCCGACGGTGCCGGCAGTCAAACCTCGCCCGGAGCGGGCGTAACCGCCTAGCGCGGCTCAACCCAGGTCGCCCGCGCTGGTCAGGTTGGCCAGCCGCAGCTCGCCGCGGGCGACCGCCCGGCCCTCGTCGTCAGCGATCTCGACGAGCCAGAGCTGCTGACTGCGTCCCCGATGGATCGGGCTGGCGACGGCATGCAGCGTTCCTCCGCGCACCGCGCGCAAGAAGTTGGTGTGATTCGCGACGCCGACCACGTCGCCGCGCTCACCGAACCACACCGCACCGGCGACGCTGGCCAGCGTCTCGACGATCGTGCAATAGACCCCGCCGTGGACGATGCCGTAC
>JALZBL010000157.1 GCA_030947395.1 Actinomycetota bacterium
CCATCGACGCCGAGGCCATCGACGCCGAAGTCTGACTGCGCGGACCGCACGGGCAGACCGCACGGGCAAACCGGTCCGCCTGACCGCACGGGCAGACCGCACGGGCAAACCGGTCCGCCTGACCGGGTCCAGCGCGGCGCCGGGCACCATTCGCGCTACCATCGGCGCTGTGAGTTCCGTCCGCCTGCTTCTTAGCTAGCCGCGCCGTCGACCTCCGACGTCAGCGCGGCAAGAGCCTCTGCCTCACGGCAGGGGCTCTTCGTTTGGGCGAGGCACGGCAGGCCGCACGGCACCCGACAGGAGAACTTCGAGCATGAGCGCCACCGACACCGCGAACGGCCCCTCGGGCGAGGCCGCCGCCCCGACCGACCATCCGCCGTTTCGCTACGACGCGGCCATGGCCGACGCGATCGAGCGGGCCTGGCAAGACCGGTGGGAGTCGGAGGGCACGTTCAACGCACCCAATCCGAGTGGACCGCTGTCGGCAGGATTCGATCGGGTGGCCATCCGGCCCAAGGCCTACATCATGGACATGTTTCCCTATCCCTCGGGCGACGGACTGCACGTCGGGCATCCGCTGGGCTACATCGGCACCGACGTCTACGCGCGCTACCTGCGCATGCGCGGGGAGAACGTCCTGCACACGATGGGCTTCGATGCGTTCGGGTTGCCGGCCGAGCAGTACGCCGTGCAGACCGGCCAGCACCCGGCCAAGACCACCTACGCCAACATCGACGTGTTCAGCCGCCAGCTGCGCCGGCTGGGCCTGGCCCACGACCGGCGGCGCACCTTGGCCACGTCGGACCCCGCGTACTACCGCTGGACGCAGTGGATCTTCCTGCAGATCTTCCACTCCTGGTACGACACCCACCGCGAGAAGGCGCGCCCGATCGCCGAGCTGGTCAGCGAACTGGACTCCGGCCTGCGCCGCCCGGGCGAGGGCACGAACCCCTTCGGCGTCGACTGGGCCGACCTGGACCCGGTGCAGTGCCGTCAGGTGGTGGACAACCACCGCCTGGTGTACCGGGCCGAGTCAATGGTCAACTGGTGTCCTGGGCTGGGGACCGTGCTGGCCAACGAAGAGGTCACTGCCGACGGCCGCAGCGAGCGCGGCAACTTCCCGGTGTTCCGCAAGCCGCTGGCCCAGTGGATGATGCGCATCACCGCCTACGCCGACCGGTTGCTGCGCGACCTGGATGACATCGACTGGCCGAACCAGGTGCGCGCGATGCAGCAGAACTGGATCGGGCGTTCGGTCGGGGCCCGGCTGCGGTTCGCGGTGACCGAGGCCGAGCCGGCGGTCGACATCGAGGTCTTCACCACCCGCCCCGATACGCTGTTCGGCGCCACGTACATGGTGCTGGCCCCGGAGCACCCGCTGGTCGATGAGATCGTGCCCGGGTCCTGGCCCGAAGCCACCAACTCGCGCTGGACCGAGGGGCACGCCGCACCGCCGGCCGCCGTTGCCGCGTATCGCGCTTTCGCCGCCGGCCGCTCCGAGCTGGACCGTCAGAGCGAGGGTCGAGACAAGACCGGGGTGTTCATCGGCGCGTTCGCGACCAACCCAGTCTCCGGTGCGCAGATCCCGGTGTTCGTCGCCGACTACGTCCTCATGGGCTACGGCACCGGGGCGATCATGGCTGTGCCCGGCCAGGACGAGCGGGACTGGGAATTCGCCGAGAAATTCGAGTTGCCCATTGTGCGGACCGTGGCGCCCCCGGAGGGCTTCGGGCCCGACGGGCGCGCGTACACCGGTGACGGGCCGGCGATCAACTCGGCCAATGACTCCCTCGACCTGAACGGGCTGCCCATCGAGGACGCCAAGGCGGCGATGGTCGGCTGGCTGGAGGAGCGCGGCATCGGCGAAGGCGCGGTGACCTACCGGCTGCGGGACTGGCTGTTCTCGCGGCAGCGCTACTGGGGCGAGCCGTTTCCCGTCGTTTTCGATGAGACCGGACTGCCGGTCGCGCTGCCGGAGTCGATGCTGCCGGTGGAGCTGCCCGAGACCGACGACTTCTCCCCGAAGTCCTTCCCGCCGGATGACGCCGACTCCACGCCGGAGCCGCCCCTGGGCCGGCTGCTGGACTGGGTCGACGTCACCCTGGACCTGGGTGACGGGCCCAAGCCGTACCGTCGCGAGACGAGCACGATGCCGAACTGGGCCGGCTCCTGCTGGTACGAGCTGCGCTACCTGGACCCCGACGACCAGCAGCGCCTGGTCGAGCCGGCCGTCGAGCGGTACTGGATGGGCCCCTCGGCCGACCGTCCCCTGGGCGGCGTGGACCTGTACGTCGGTGGCGTGGAGCACGCCGTGCTGCACCTGCTGTACGCCCGGTTCTGGCACAAGGTGCTGTTCGACCTGGGCTACGTCTCCAGCGCGGAACCGTTCCACCGCCTGGTCAACCAGGGGTACGTGCAGGCCTACGCCTACACCGACGCACGCGGCGCCTACGTCCCGGCGGCCGACGTGCTCGAGCGCGACGGCGGCTGGTTCGTCGTAACCGCGGACGGCGAGGAGCCGGTGCGCCGCGAGTACGGGAAAATGGGCAAGTCGCTGCGCAACGTGGTGACGCCGGACGAGATGTACGCCGCCTACGGCGCGGACACCCTGCGCCTGTTCGAGATGTTCACCGGGCCGTTGGAGCAGTCGCGGCCCTGGGACACCAAGGCGGTGATCGGCTCGTACCGGCTCCTGCAGCGCATCTGGCGCTCGGTGGTCGACGAGCAGACCGGCATCTCCCACGCCAGCGCCGAGGAGGTGCCGCCCGAGCTGAACCGGCTGCTGCACAAAACGATCCACGCGGTGCGGGAGGGCTTCGAGCTGTTGCGCTTCAACACCTCGATCGCGCGGATCACCGAGCTCAACAACGCGATCACCGCCGCCTACCCACGCGGGGGTGTGCCTCGGGCGGTGGCCGAACCGCTGGTGCTGATGCTGGCGCCGCTGGCCCCGCACGCCGCCGAGGAGATGTGGGCCAAGCTGGGTCACGCGCGGTCGTTGGCCTGGGCTTCGTTCCCGCAGGCCGACCCGGCCCTGCTGGTCGACGACTTGGTCGACGTACCGGTTCAGGTCAACGGCAAGCTGCGGGCCGTCATCTCGCTGCCGGCCGAGGCTGACGCCGCCGAGGTGGAGCGAGCGGCGCGAGCCGAGGAGAAGATCGCGGCGGCCCTGGCCGGGCGAGAGGTACGTCGCGTGGTTGCCGTACCCGGGCGCCTGATCAACTTCGTCCTCTAGGACGACGGTGATGGCCCAGCGGGTGGCGGTGGTCACCGACTCGACCGCGTCCATCCCGCGGGAGCTGCTTCCGCCCGGGGTGCGGGTGGTGCCGCTGCTGCTCCAGATCGGCCCGCGGACCGTGGTCGACGACGCGTACTTCACCTCGGCCGACCTGGTGGAGGCGTTGCGGGCCCACGAGTCGGTGACCACGTCGCGTCCGGCTCCGTCGGCGCTGGAAGCGGCCTACCGCGCGGCGCTGGCCGGGGGCGCCGAGCGGGTCGTGTCGGTGCACATCTCGGCCGAGTTGTCCGGCACCTGGGACTCGGCCCGCCTGGCCGCGCAGGAGTTCGACTACGGCCAGATTCGCGTCGTCGACTCCCGCTCGACCGGCATGGGGCTGGGATTCGCGGTGCTCGCGGCCGCCCGCGCCGCGGCCGGCGGCGCCCGCGCGGCCGAGGTGCAGGACGCCGCGGTGGCCGTGGTGGACCGCACCTCGTGCCTGTTCTACGTCGACACTCTGGAGTACCTGCGCCGGGGCGGCCGCATCAGCGCGCCCCAGGCGTTGCTCGGGACGGCGCTGTCGGTCAAGCCGTTGCTGCACGTGCAGAACGGGCGCATCGTGCCGCTGGAAAAGGTGCGCACCGCCGGTCGGGCCATCGCGCGGATGCTGGACCTGGCGGTGACGGCGGCCGGTGGCGAGTCGGCGGAGATCGCCGTGCAGCATCTGGGCGCCCCCGAGCGCGCCGAAGAGGTCGCCGCCGCGCTGGTCGCGCGACTGCCGCAGGCGAGCGTGATCGCGACGTCAGAGGTTGGAGCGGCGGTCGGCGCGCACACCGGCCCGGGCACGGTCGGCGTCATCGTCCGCCGGCCCTGAGCCCGCCCCCGTTAACCGCGCCACGCCAACCGACACCGTCAGCAGGTCGATCCGCGGCCGGCGACGGTGGAGCTGATCCGGTACACCCCGGCCACCGTGGTGCGCACGACCACCACCTGGTTGCCTCCCCGCTGCAGGCACCCCCGGCCATCCGGGCCACTTACCCTCAACCGCGAGAACCAACGCATCCGCACCGCAATGTCGGCGCCCGCGGGAGCCCACAGTGAGATGACCGCCGCACCGTAGGACAGGAGCCGGGCCGGCTGAGCCACGACCGGAACGGCATCGGCGACCACGTACAGCGTCCAGTGCCGACCGTGCCAGAGTGGACGCAGGTAGGACAGGCCGGCGGCGATCAAGGCGGTCTCGCGGCGGCCGTAGAAGGTCCGGCGGGCGTCGGGTACGGCGACGTATTGCACGGCGTTGCGGTCGAGGAAGGTGCGGTAGCTCGCCGCGTTCGGCGGGTCGCGGTAGAAGACGTCGTCGTTGAGTCGGGTGTCGGCCTGCCGTAGCCAGCCTCGAGCCAGCGGCGCCGCCCGGGCGAGGTAGGCCGCGTCCCAATGACCGGTCAGCTCGGGCACCTCTATCCGTCCGCTGAGCGGTCCGCGGGCGGCGAGCTGGTCCAGCAGCGGTTGGTAGTACCCCGCGTGGGTCACCGGCCGGCCCGCCCCGGCCAGCGTGCCGAGCGTCACCGGCGTCTGGACCACCGTCACCGTCACGATCGCCACGGCGACCAGGCGGCGGGACAGCGGCGCGAACGCGGCGACGATCGGCACGGCGAACAGCAGGCTGAGCCGGGTGGCATTGCCTCCCACCGGCGTGGGGAGCACGAAGGCCGCCGCGACCATGATCAGTCCGATCGCGGCACCGATGCGCAGCGTCGGCTGGCTGCGCGGCACGAGGGCCACGACCAAACCGGAGGCGACAAGGGCTCGGAGGGCATCGGTGCCGTTGAACACCTGTCGGCCGCCGTCGGCGAAGAACAGGGAGGTCACCGCCAGTGGGACC
>JALZBL010000158.1 GCA_030947395.1 Actinomycetota bacterium
GGGCCGGCCGAGGCCCAGCTCGAACGCCAGGTCCAGCATTTCCTCGTCGGCGTCCTCAGCGTAGGCGGGCACGAGGCGATCGTCGTCGGGGTCGGCCGGCAGCACGTCTCCGGCGCCGAGATCGCCGGGCCGGATCCGCTCCGCCCACGGCACCCAGGGTGGCGGCCGCAGTGCGTCGTCGCCCGGCAGCAGCACCACTTCATCGACCGTGGCGGTACGAGCGCGCGAGGCCCGCGCCACCACGACCGACCAGTACCAGCCGCGGTAACCGGGAACCGTCGCGGCGAAGGCGTGCGTGACGACGCGTTCGCCGTCGGCCTCGGCGCCCAGGTATTCGCCCACCTGGTCACCGCCCACCTCGGTTGCCGCGGCCCGGGCCAGGTCGACGGCGGCGGCGGCGACCGCGTCGGCGCGGGTACGCCGCCCGCGGGAACCGGAGGCGATCGTCGAGGGCTCGGGTGCAGCGTCAGGGTGCGGTGCGCTCGGATCGGTCACCGGACCAGTCTCCTCCGTCTCCCCGGCGCCGGTCGATTCGGCCGGTCCGGCACCCGTCGAGACGAGCCCGCCGGGCGGAGTTTGGTCCGCGCGGACCCGTCCCCCGTGCGGCAGGATGAAACCGTGAGCCCGCACGGACCCGACCCAACGCCGACCGGGCGATTCGTGCGCAGCGGGCACCACACCCCCCAGCGGCGCGACCGGCAGACGCCCGCGCCGAGCGGGATAGACGACCTCGGCGCCGCCGGACCGCCGCTCGGCGCCCACCCCGGCCGCGTCGCGTCGCCACCGGGCGACGACGGTTACTCCGAGCGGCGTCTGTACCCGAGCGGCCCAGCCGATCGCCATGACCCCGAGCCGCCAGACCCTCGTCACCCGGCCCCAGAGCGCCACCAGCCAGCCACTGACCGGCGGGCGAGTCGGCCGCCATCGGCCGCCGGCTGGACCCCGCCGCCGACCCGGCAGCTACCCGAGCCGGTCGACCACCCGAACCCGGTGATCGCGGGCCCGAATGGAACAGAACCGGCCCCGAATGCGACGACGCCGGCACTCGCCGCAGGTGGGCCGAAGATCACGGTGACCCGCGCGGTGGCGCACCGCAGCCGGCAGGCGGCCCGGGGGGTCGCCCGCACGGTAATGGCGGCGAGCCGGGCCGACGGGGCCGACGAGTCGGGCCTGACCCCGCTCATCTGGAACCAGGTCATGTCCTTCGGCGCCGATGCGATGATCACCGTCGCTCTGGCCGGAACCGTCTTCTTCTCCGCGGCTCAGAGCGACCAGAAGGGCAACGTCCTCGGCTACCTGCTCATCACCATGGCGCCGTTCGCGGTGGTGGCGCCGATCATCGGGCCGGCCCTGGACCGGCTGCAGCACGGGCGGCGGTGGGCCATGGCGGCAAGCGCGATCGGGCGCGCGGTCCTTGCGGTGCTCATGGCCCAGAACTTCAACAATCTGCTGCTGCTGTTTCCCCTCGCCCTCGGGTCGCTGGTGCTGTCGAAGGCCTACAGCGTGGTGCGGGCGGCCGCGGCCCCGCGGGTGGTGCCGAGCGACATGACCCTGGTGTCGGCGAACTCGCGGCTATCGATCTTCGGGCTCGGCGCGGCGTTCGTGGGGGGCGGCTTCATCGCCGCGGTGATCCGCGTGACCGGCTCGTACTCCCTCGGCTTGTGGATCACCGCGGTGGCCTTCGCCGGAACGGGCTTCTACGCCCTGCGCCTACCCAGCCAGGTCGACTCCGCCACCCCGGCCCGCCGTCACCCCGAGGAGCCCGCCCGTCCCCGGCAGGTGCAGAAGGTGCTGGCCGTCCGGCGAATCCGCCAGTGGGCCGGTCGGGGCTTCGACCCGCACGTGGTCACGTCGCTGCAGGGAGCATCGCTGCTGCGCTGGGCGTCGGGCTTCCTGACCATGTTCCTGGCCTTCTACGTCGAGCGGACGTCGCACGGTTTCGACGCGGCCACGGCACTGGGCGGGATCGCCTTCGCGGTGGGGCTCGGCAGCCTGATCGGCACGGCGGCGGGGGCGCGGTTGAGCTTTCCGCATCCTGACGTTCTGGTGATGGCGTGTGCGTGCGCGTCGGCGGTGATCTGCATCTTCACCGCGCTGACCTTCAGCATCACCACCGCGATGATCTGCATGCTGGTCAGTGGGGCGGCCAACAGCCTCGGCAAACTCGCGCTCGACTCGGTCGTGCAACGCGATGTCGCCGAGACGCTGCGCTCGAGCGCCTTCGCCCGCAGCGAGACGTTCCTGCAGCTGGCCTGGGTCGTCGGTGCCACGGTGGCCCTGCTGCTTCCGGCTGATCGAGGCACCCTCGGCCTGTCCGTGGCCGCGGCTTTCCTGGGCGGCTCGACGATCTTCGTACTCCTGCGCTCCCGGGCCATGGCGCGCGAGCGCCGGGCGAAGCGGTCGCCGGCGCCCCGGTACCGTTTGAGCCGTGTCGAGCCGACGGAGCGCCCGGGCGGCCGCACTGCTCGCATCGATCCTGCTGATGGGCCTGCTGGGGGCCTGTGACAGGCCGCTGCCCACGATCACCGTCTACGGCGACGGGCGCTCGCTGGTCGTGGACGCCAACGCCTACCAGTTCGCGGGCGGGCCGGTGCGTACCCAGCACCAGGACTACGCCGAGGCCCCGACCCTCAAGGTCGCCGCGGGCAGTGAGCTACTGATTGACGTGCCCCGCCGGGTGGCCAAGGACACCTGGTTGGTTGCCGCCTTCATCCTGGCCGCCGACGGCACCACCCGGCCCCTGGCGGGTGCGGGCAGTGCCGGGCCGCTGACCGACCAGCACACCACCCGGGTCAGCAGCGCGCCGGCCGGTGTCGGTGAGTACTACCTGCAGGTCGTGG
The DNA here is from genome assembly GCA_030947395.1 of Actinomycetota bacterium. GTDB lineage: Bacteria > Actinomycetota > Actinomycetes > Mycobacteriales > Jatrophihabitantaceae > JALZBL01. The sequence goes on from JALZBL010000158.1 coordinate 2,841, forward strand.
AACTGCGCGGAACGAAGCAGGCCGGCGGGTGGACGGTGCGGGTGCGCACCACCAGCTGAGCTCAGCTTCGCAGCTCGCGACGGCGGGCCACCAGGAAGCCGCCGCCGGGCACCACTGATTCGGCCAGGACCAGCAAACCCGTGGCCAGCGGCCAGCGCCGCCGGACCCACACCAGTCCGGCCAGGGCGACGTAGGCCAGGAAGAGCGTGCCGTGGATGGGTCCGAGCACCTGCACGCCGACCGGGTGATCAGCGGCGTACTTGACGGCGGTCGCGGCGATCAACATCAACCACGAGACCGCCTCGGCCACCGCGACGACCCGCAGGCCCCGTTCGGGGCGTCCCGCGCCGCGGTTCGGCCGCCTGGTCACTCCTACGGCCGGCGCCGACGGGTACAGCCGGGCGTTGCTGCGAGCATCGCGGCGCCCGGAGCGCACGGCGCCGACGACCGCCAGCCCGAAACCGATCGGCGCGAGCATCGCCAGCAGGTTCTGGGCGAGGGGACGGTCGTGGACCCCGAAGGCGAAGCCGACCACCGTGACCACCGCCGTCAGCGCACCGACCGCGAAGAGGACGACGCCGACGAAGGTCAGCCGGTCGGCCGGCGCCCGCAGCGGTGACGAGGGCATCAAGCCGCGCTCCTGGTTCCTTCCGGCGATGGCCCCACGCCGACGACCGGCGCACGGGCGCCCGACGCGGAAAGGAGGTGCGCACCGGACAGCAGTGACGCTAATCTGAAGGGTCGGAAGGCACCGCACGCGGTGCCTTCGTTCATGCTCGCGGCCCGCGAGCACCGGCCGCCCCTGCGGGCGGGTCCACAACGAGTGCATGAGGTGACCGCAGTGCCCACCGGCAAGGTGAAGTGGTTCAACGCGGAGAAGGGCTTCGGCTTCCTCGCCGACGACGAGGGCGCCGAGGTCTTCGTCCACCGTGACGCGCTGCCCGAGGGCGTGAGTGAACTGAAGCCGGGTGCCAGAGTGGAATTCGGGGTCGTTCAGGGTCGCAAGGGCAACCAGGCGCTCTCGCTGCGCGTGTTGGACCCGGTTCCGTCCGTGGTGCGCGCCACCCGCAAACCGGCGGATGAGATGACGCCGATCGTCGAGGACCTCATCAAGCTGCTGGACGGGGTGTCGAACTCGCTGCGCCGCGGGCGTTACCCGGAGCGGGCCGACGCTCGCAAGGTCGCGGCAGTGTTGCGCGCGGTCGCCGACAACCTCGACGCCTGAGGCAACGGCGGCGCTCAGACCGCGCCGCGCATCCGAGCAGCAGGCCGAACCGCCCGAGATGTCGACCGCCCAGGATGTCGGTCGACCGCTCAGGATGTCGCCGGCGTCGTCCCGGCCAGCCAGGTGCGGGCTGTGGCATGGACCTTGGCCGGCAGTTGCGGCGCCTCGAGCAGGCGCGGGGCCAGGGCGTGGTGGCCGGTGAGGGCTCGGAATGTCTCGGCAATCGTCACCCCGTGCGCCGGGCGGCTCAGCACGGTGATCTCGTCGCCGGCGCCGAGGCGGCCGGCCCGGGCGATGCGCAGGTAGGCTCCCGGGCGCTCGGCGCGGGTGAACCGCTTGACCAGGTCACCGACGTCCCAGAAGCGAGCGAAGACCCGGCACGGGATGCGCGGGCAGGCCACCTCGAAGTGCGCCGTGCCGACCTGCCACACCTCACCGATCACGGCCCCGGTGACGTCGAGCCCGCTCGTCGTCAGGTTCTCGCCGAACGCGCCCGGGCCCACGTCGCGCGGCAGTTCGGCCGCCCACCAGCACGCGTCCTCGGCGGCGTAGGCGTACACCGCCTGATCCGGGCCGCCGTGATGGCGACGGTTCACGATCGAATCGCCTTCCAGCTGATCGGCGCCGGTGGCCACCAGACCGTCGACCGGCCGCTTGTCGATCCCGGTCCGTCCCAACCGGGCGGTCGGTGGCCCGGCGAGCAGCTGGTCCGCGGTTGCCAGGTTGAGCGAGGTGAGCAGGGCCACCGGACAACGGTAACGGCCATGGCAGAATGACTTTCGACCTCGCCCGGACGACGACCGGGCGCGGCGCAGGCACGCCAGTGCCCAACGCGGAGGTGGAGGCATGCCCGGCAAGGCACCCAAGAACCCCGAGGACAGCTGGCCGACCGAATACCCCGAACTCGCCGTGTCGGAGTTCACCGCCGAACACACCGGCGCGCAGTCGCCCTTCGGTGACGATCAGGCGTTCCCACTTCCGGCCGAGCGCATCCGTTACGCGCACCCCAGTGATGCTGAT
>JALZBL010000159.1 GCA_030947395.1 Actinomycetota bacterium
GGCGGTACGGGTGCGATCGGCCTCGGCCAGCGGGACGGCCGCCGCGACCGCCGCGGTGAGTTCGCGCTGCTGGTAGGCGACGGCGGCCTGCGTGGCGAACGCGGCCAGGACCCGCTGGTCTTCGGCGCCGAGCGTTCTCCCGCGCAGCACGAGCGCCAAGTGGTCGCCCACCGGAACCTCGGTATCGCCGTCCTCCGGCCGCAGGCACGGATGCTGGCCCACGCTGTCCACGCAGGTCCACCGACCGCGCAGGCCCCCGCCCGCGGCCTGCGGGTCGTCCCGGGCCGAACTGGCCGGTGCCTCGGTGTCGCGGCGCAGCAACGTCACGCTGGTGACGGCGAACGTCTCCTGCACCCGTTCGAGCAGAGCCGGCAGCGCCCGGTCGCCGCGCAGCAGGCTGCCGGCCAACGTCGAGAGCGTCTCCGCCTCGGCGTTGGAACGAGCCGCCTCAGTGCTGCGTCGCGCCGCCTGATCGACGACGCGCGAGACGAGGGTCGCGATCACGATGAAGACGCCGAGGGCCAGCACGTTGTCCAGGTGGGAGATGCCGAACCGATGAATGGGCGGGACGAAGTAGTAGTTCAACAGGATGCTGGCCACGACCGCGGCGGCCAGGGCCGGGTAGAAGCCGCCGACCAGGCTGCAGATCACGACGACCAACAGAAACAGCAGGAAGTCACTCGGCAGGCCGAGATCGCTGCGAAACGCGGCGCACAGCGGCACCAGAATCGCCAGGAGGAGCGCGCCCACGACGAGCCCGGCGATCCGGCGGCGAGCGGTTACGCCGGCGGCGAGCCGCGGCAGGACCCGGCCCCGGCCGACGTAGTCGTGGCTGACGACGTGGACGTCGATCGGGCCCGAAGCCCGGGTGATGGTTGCCCCGGTACCCGGCCCGGTGAAGGCGGCAACGAGCGGCTGGCGCCGGCTGGCGCCTATGACGATCTGCGTCGCGTTCTTGGCCCGCGCGAACTCCAGGAGGGCTTCGGGGACATTGTCGCCGATCACCGAGTGGTAGCTGCCCCCCAGCGACTCCACCAGCAGGCGTTGCTGGTCGAGAGCGGCGATGCTCGAGCCGGCGAGGCCATCGCTGCGGGCGATGTGGACCGCCAGCAGATCCCCGCCCGTCACCCGAGCGGCGATCCGGGCGGCCCGGCGCAGCAGCGCCTCGCCTTCGGGGCCGCCGGTGAGGGCCACGATCACCCGCTCGCGGGTCTCCCAGGCCGAAGCGATGCCGTGGGCCTGCCGGTAGCGCTGCAGTCCTTCCTCGACGCTGTCGGCCAGCCAGAGCAGAGCCAGTTCGCGCAGCGCGGTCAGGTTGCCGGGCCGGAAGTAGTTGCTCAGGGCGGCGTCGACCTTGTCGGCGCGGTAGATGTTGCCGTGCGCCATGCGGCGCCGCAGCGCTTCGGGAGTCATGTCGACCAGTTCCACCTGCTCGGCGGCCCGCACGACCGAGTCGGGCACCGTCTCGCGCTGCGGCACACCGGTGATGGTCTGGACGACGTCGTTGAGGGACTCCAGATGCTGGACGTTCACGGTGCTGACGACGTCGATTCCGGCCTCGAGCAGCCGCTCGATGTCCTGCCACCGCTTGGTGTGCTCGGCGCCGGGCACGTTGGTGTGCGCGAGCTCGTCGACGAGGGCGACCTCTGGGGCTCGCTCCAATACCGCGGGCAGGTCCATCTCGGTGAACCGTGCGCCCCGGTGGACGATCGTGCGGCGCGGCACCACGGGCAGTCCTTCCAGCTGCTCGCACGTGTGCACGCGCCCGTGGGTCTCGACGAAGGCAACGACCACATCCGTGCCGCGTTCGGTGCGCCGGTGTCCTTCATCGAGCATCGCGTAGGTCTTGCCGACGCCCGGCGCCGCGCCGAGATAGACCCGCAGCGTGCCGCGTTCAGACATCCTGATCTCCTTCCCGCCGGCGGGGATGCGGCGCTTGGCTCGGCTCGGATCGGTTCGGCTGGCTCGGTTCGGCCGGCTCGGCTCGGCTGGCTCGGCTCGGCTCGGTTGGCTCGGCGGGCTCGGCTCGGCCGGCTCGGCTGGGCTCGGCTCAGTGCGGCTTCGGATACGGATAGGCCCGATCCAGGGCCAGGTTCAGTTGCAGGACGTTCACCCGGGCCTCACCCAGCACGCCCAGGTCACGACCGGCCCGATAGTCGGCGACCAAAGTCTCGACCTGGGCCATGCTGATCCGGCGGGCCTTCGCGACCCGGGCCGCCTGCAGCTGCGCGTAGGCCGCACTGATTTCCGGGTCGAGCCCCGAGCCCGAGGCGGTCACCGCATCGGGGGGGACGACCGGTTCGGCCGGCGCGTCTCCGCGGATCGGCACGACCTGGCCCGCGCTGTAGTCCGCGCCGAACCTCGCGGCCTCCACCGGGACTGCCCGGTAGGTGGTCAGGAAGGGTTTGGCGGGGGCGCTCTGGTTGAGGCTCACCACCCGGGTGATCCTGCCGGCGTAGCCCGGGCCGGCGTAGAAGACGGCGAGGACCGCTCCTACCCCGTCCGGGGTGCAGAACGGGCGCGCCCCGCTGACGCCCTCCAGTTGGCCCGCGGCCAGGCTGCGCGCGCAGACCTGGGTCAACAGGCTCGGCTGGCCGCTGCCATTCTTGAGCGCCGGGTCGGGCAACCTGTCCACGATCGACTCCGGCCCGAGGTTGCTGGCACTGGAGGCCGTCGGGTCGTAGCCGTTACCGGCGGCTGACGGTCGTGACTGGAAGTACTGCACCAGCGCCTTCCCATCGGCGCCGGTGAAGCTCTGGCCGATCAGTTTGGAACCGACCACCTTGCCGTCGCGGCTGACCGTCGAGCCGTCGGCGCGGGACTGCAGGCCCGGCACCTGCGCGATCGCGGTGATGACCAGGGGATAGGCCACCCCGAGCACGGCGGTGAAGATCAGCAGCATCCGCACCGAGGCCAGCAGTTGTCGAAGCGCGTTCTTGACCGATCTCATGGGTCACCCGATTCCGGGAACGAATTGGACAAGGAGGTCGATGAGCTTGATGCCCACGAACGGGATGACGAGGCCGCCGAGGCCGTAGATGTAGATGTTGCGGCGCAGCATCGCGCTGGCGCTGGACGGCTTGTACCGCACCCCGCGCAGGGCGAGCGGGATCAGTGCGACGATGATCAGCGCGTTGAAGATGACGGCCGAGAGGATGGCCGACTGCGGGGAGTGCAGCCGCATCACGTTGAGCCGGTCGAGCCCCGGGTACACCGCGGCGAACATGGCGGGAATGATCGCGAAGTATTTCGCCACGTCGTTGGCGATCGAGAAGGTCGTCAGCGCGCCGCGGGTGATGAGCAGCTGCTTTCCGATCTCAACTATCTCGATCAGCTTGGTCGGGTCGGAGTCGAGGTCGACCATGTTGCCGGCTTCCTTGGCCGCCGACGTGCCGGTGTTCATGGCGACCCCGACGTCGGCCTGGGCCAGGGCCGGAGCGTCGTTGGTGCCGTCGCCGGTCATCGCGACCAGCTTGTTCCCCTCCTGCTCGCGGCGGATCAGGGCCATCTTGTCCTCCGGCGTCGCCTCGGCCAGGAAGTCGTCCACGCCGGCCTCGTCGGCGATGGCCTTGGCCGTCTGCGGGTTGTCGCCAGTGATCATCACCGTCCGGATGCCCATCCGGCGCAGCTCGGCGAAGCGCTCGGACATCCCCTGCTTGACGACGTCCTTGAGGTAGATGACGCCCAGCACTGTGGGCGGTGCACCGCCGGCGCGCTCGGCCACGAGCAGCGGGGTGCCGCCTGCGGCCCCGATGCCGTCGACGATCTCCGCCGAACTCGCCGGCACCATGCCACCGCCATTGCGCACCCAGGCGGTGATCGATCCCGCGGCGCCCTTACGGACCTGCCGCTCGGCAGCGTCGTGGACGGCCGTGAGGTCGACCCCGCTCATGCGCGTCTGCGCCGTGAACGGCACGAAGGTGGCGTGGGTGAGCTCGCCGGCCGCGCGCTCGCGCAGTCCGTAGCGGGTCTTGGCCAGCACCACGATCGAACGCCCTTCCGGGGTCTCGTCGGCCAGGGAGGACAGCTGCGCGGCCTCGGCCAGGTGCTCCTCGCTCGTGTCACCGACCGGGGTGAACGCGCTGGCCTGCCGGTTGCCCAGGGTGATCGTGCCGGTCTTGTCGAGCAGCAACGTATTGACGTCACCCGCGGCCTCGACCGCTCGCCCGCTCATGGCCAGGACGTTGCGCTGCACGAGTCGATCCATCCCGGCGATGCCGATGGCCGACAGCAGCGCACCGATGGTCGTCGGGATGATGCAGACCAGCAGCGAAACCAGAACGATCCCGGTCACCCCGTTGCCGGTGATGGCCGCGGAGTCGGGAATGCCGGGCTGGCCGACCTTGGAGAAGATCGCCAGCGGCTGCAGCGTCGCTGTCGCCATCACGAAGATGATCGTCAGCGAGGCGAGCAGGATGTTCAGCGCGATCTCGTTCGGCGTTTTCTGCCGGCTCGCGCCCTCCACCAGACCGATCATCCGGTCGATGAAGCTCTCACCGGGTTTCTGGGTGATCTCGACGACAATCCGGTCAGAGAGGACCCGGGTGCCGCCGGTGACCGAACTGCGGTCGCCGCCGGATTCGCGGATGACCGGCGCCGATTCGCCCGTGATGGCCGACTCGTCCACGCTGGCCACGCCTTCGATGACGTCGCCGTCCCCGGGAATCGTGTCCCCGGCCTCGCAGACGACCCGATCGCCCTGCTGCAACTGGGGAGCCGGGACCCGCTCCTCGCGCCCGCCGAAGTCGTCGCGGTCGACCAGCCGCCGGGCCAGCGTGTCGGTCTTGGCTCGCCGCAGCGCGTCGGCCTGGGCCTTGCCCCGGCCCTCGGCCACGGCTTCGGCCAGGTTGGCGAAGAGGACGGTCAGCCACAGCCAGCTGGCGATGAGGATGGCGAAGCTGCTGTGATCGCGCACCGCCAGCACGGTCGTGTAGATCGAACCGATCTCCACGATGAACATGACCGGGTTCTTCCACAAGGTGCGAGGGTCGAGCTTGGCGAACGCGCCGGGCAGCGCGGTCAGGAGCATCTTCGGGTCGAGCAGACCACCGCCGACCCGGCGAGCCGGGGCGCCTGGGTT
>JALZBL010000160.1 GCA_030947395.1 Actinomycetota bacterium
CAGTACCAGCCCGACCGGCACGGCGATGCGGTCGTAGTACGGGGCGCCCACCGACACGTCGGCGCCGGAAACGGCCGCCAGCACCGGCAGGAACGTCCCCGCGAGCACCGTCACGGCGAGACCGACGAGCAGAACGTTGTTGAGCAGCAGGGCCACCCCCCGCGCCGAGTGAACCGGCGCCGCGGCCCCGGTGTTCGCGGCGCCCTGGTCAATGTCGTCGCGCCGGTCGGACGGGTGAGTCGAGGAGGCGAGCCGGTCCGACCGCCAAATGAGCAGGGCGGCCACGATGGCCACCGCGACGACGAGAACGGTCAACAGGGCGGGCCCGACCGCGGACTGCGTGAAGGAGTGGACGCTGAGGACGACACCCGAGCGCGTCAGGAAGGTCCCGGTACAGACCAGCAGGAAGCTGGCCGCCGCCAGGGTCACCGCCCATACCGGCGAGGCGCCGGCCCGTCGGCGCAACAACGCGTGCAGGAGCGCCGTGGCCGTGAGCCATGGTAAAAGCGAGGCGTTCTCCACCGGGTCCCACGCCCAGTAGCCGCCCCAGCCCAGCACGGCGTACGACCACCATGCACCCAGCACGATGCCCGAGGTGAGGCAGACCCAGGCCACGAGCACCCAACGGCGCGTGTTCCTCGTCCAGTCGTCACCGACCTGGCCGGTCGCCAGCGCCGCCAGCGCGTACCCGAACGGCACGACCAGACCGGCGTACCCGAGGTACAACAAGGGCGGATGGGCCGCCATCGCCGGGTGGTCGGCCAGCAGCGGGTTCGGGCCCCGGCCGTCGGCGACGGCCGGGCTCAGCTGCGCGAACGGACGGGTAGCGGCGACAGAGACAACAAAAAACGCAAACGTCACCGCCTGGACCGCTGATGCCGCGGCACAGGTGAGCGCGCTTCGCCCGCGGCTGGCCCCGGCGAGGCGGGCGTGCCGGCTGAGCAGCACTCCGTACGCGGACAGAGCGAGAAGCCAGAGCAGGAGGGAGCCGTCCAGCGCTGACCAGAGCGCGGTCACCCGGTAGAGCAGCGGTGTGCCGCGACTGGAGTTCTCGGCGACGTAACGCAGCGAGAAGTCGTCGGTGACCAGGGCCCACTCCATTACCGCGGCGGCGCCCAACGATCCCGCGACGGTCAGCAGGCTGGCCAGATGAGCCAGGCGCACCCGACCGCTACGGGCCGCCGCCGTCGTCGCCCGGACGGCGTACGCCCAGAGCGCGGTGGACAACCCGGCCGCGAACAGCCCGACACTCATCGCAAACATTCCGGCGAGTGTGGTCATCGCGTCACTGGGCCGCTCGGTAGGAGTTCCCGTGCTGGGCGACGACGGTGTCCGCCACGAAGGTCCCCTGGACGTCGAGGGCCCCTTCGACCACGGCGCCCTGCCCCTCGCGGAAGGCGCCGGGAGGCGCCTGCAGCGCGCGGACGGGCAACCGGCGTCCGTCGCCCTCGAGGACGAAGGTCGCCTCTCCGTCGGTGCCGACCAACGTGCCCGGTAACACCGTCCCCTCGATGCGCTGGTGTACACCGGGCCGCACGTCGGCCGGACTGCCGGCGTACACCAGCGTCCCCTCCATCGCGGCACCGATACCGACCACACCGGCGCCGATCACGGCAATTGCGAGCAGCAGGCGTCCACGCCGCCGGGGTGGCCGCTGTCGCCGGGGTGGCCAGGACACGTCAGATCGCCCCCGACCTCAGTCGGAGCCTGATCCGGTCTGCCGTCGCCGCGCCGCGGCGGGGTCGGCGGCGCGCGGCGCCGCCTGGTCCTCCACCAGGTGACGTACTCGCTGCAGGACGACGACGGCACCGACGACGGTCGAGGCGAGAACACTGAGGGACAGCGCCACGGCCATCCGCGGGTCCAGCGGCGGTGCCTGCGTCGGAGGGGCCAGCACCGTCGCCTGCTGATGCAACGTGGTCCACCAGACGACCGAGAAGTGAACCACGGGCACGACGACGAACCCGGCCACCCCGGCCCAGGCGGCGGCCCGCACCCGGGGCTGGCCGATGCCAGGCTCGTCCTGCGACATCGCCAACACGCCGAGGTAGCCCACGTAGATGAGGAACATCAACGCCGTCGAGACCAGGCGCGCGTCCCAGGCCCACCAAACACCCCACACCGCGTGGCCCCAGATACTGCCGGCGACCAGTGTGAGGCCCGTCGCGGCCACACCGACCTCGGCGCATGCCTGGGCCCATCGCCGGGCGCGTGCGGTGTCGCGATGCTGGCTCAGTCGCCGCAGCTGCACCACCGACGCGGCCAGCACGCCCGCGAAGGCGAGGTAGGCCGCCCAGGCAGCGGGTACGTGGATGTACATCAAGCGCTGCCACTGGCCCTGCACGGCATCCGGCGGCGCGAGCACCGACGCAAGGACCGCGCTTCCGGTCAGCACCGCGGCAAAACCGACCATCGACCCCGTGCCGGCGCGGATCGACTCGGGTTCTCTCCCGGCCGTCGTTTCGCGAGTTTCTCCGGCTCGGTGAACGGGCATCGCCATGCCGACCTCCTAGTCGTTCGGACCTACGGCGTCCTTACTACCCCAGACCGCGCGAGAGATGCTCGGGCCTACCGACAACCAGAACGGAACGCAGGAGCGGCTCTCACTGCAGGACGGTACGCCCACTTCTCGGATGCGCAACCCGTCGCTGTTGCGTGCGGCCGGCTTCGGGTAGAGGCTGCTCAACAACTTGGATCGGAGGAAAACCGGTGCGCGTCGACTGGTTCGGTGTACCGCTCAGCGACACCCGCTGCACCTGTCGCCGCACCCTGGGGAACGGCCGGCAGGCTGAGGGTCGCGCGGGTGGCACGGGTCGCCCGAATACCGGTCGCCCGAATACAGGTCGCAGGGTCGTTCGGACTGGTCTCGCCTTGGTCCTCGGCGCGGGGTGCAGCACCGCGCTGGCCGGTTGCGGCTCAGGCAGCCCGTCCGCCCTGGACCCGGCCGGTTTCGGCGCGGACCGGGTCGCGGGGCTCTGGTGGTTCCTCCTGACCCTCGCCGTCGTCGTCTGTGCCGTCGTCATCACCTGGGCGCTGGTCGCCATCGTCCGCCGGCGTGGCCCGGACGTCGTCCCGCGGCCGGGCGGCCACCGGGTCGTGGTCGTCGCCGGCGTCGTCGTGCCGGCTGTGGTCCTCACCGGCATCTACCTCCTCGGCCTGCGGGACATGACCGCGTTGCAGCAACCGGCCGGCCCGACGGCTGCGACGATCGACGTCATCGGCCACCAGTGGTGGTGGGAAGTTCGCTACCCCGAGCGCAGCGTCGTCACCGCCAACGAGATGCATATCCCCGTCGGCGCGGTCGTCCACGTACGGCTCCAGACGGCCGACGTCAACCACAGTTTCTGGGTGCCGCAGCTAACTCCCAAGACCGACCTCGTGGCGGGCCGGATCAACGACACCTGGCTCAAGGCCGATCGGATCGGCACCTTCCGCGGGCAATGCGCGGAGTACTGCGGCCTCCAGCACGCCCACATGGCATTCCTTGTGGTCGCCCAGTCTGCCGGCGACTACGCCCGATGGCTCGACGGGCAGGCCGGTCCCGCGCCCGGGACCGCCCAGGCGGCGTCCGACCCGCAAGTGGCTCGCGGAGAACAGGTCTTCGTCTCCTCGTCGTGCGCCTCCTGCCATTCCGTCGCCGGCACCTCGGCCCAGGGCCGGGTCGGTCCGGATCTGACCCATCTGGCCGACCGGACGACCCTGGCGGCAGGGACGACACCCAACACCGCCGGCTACCTCAGCGGCTGGATCTCCAACTCCCAATCCATCAAGCCGGGCAACCTGATGCCGCCTCAGCCACTGTCACCTGACGATCTGCGGGCGGTCGTCGCCTTCCTCGAAGCCGGATCCGGCCACCCCCCGCCGGGCAGCCCGGCGTCGTCCTCCAGCTCTGCATCGGCAGCACCGACGACAGGAGGCTCCCCGTGACCGTCGTCCAGTCGGCCAGCACGGCCAGCACGGCCAGCACGGCTGCGGCCCCGATGGCCGACGCCGAGGAAGCCGTCGCCTTCGCTGAGGCGGCCGCCGGCTCGGCCGTCGAGCCGCACTGGCCCGAGCGCTCCGGCCTGCGCGGCTACCTCACCACGGTCGACCACAAGCGCATCGGCCGGCGCTACATCGGCACGGCCGCGCTCTACTTCACCCTCGCCGGCTTCGACGCGCTGGTCATGCGCACCCAACTGGCCCGCCCGGGACAGAACCTGATCAGTCCCGAGGAGTACGACCAACTGTTCACCGTGCACGGCACAGTCATGATCTTCTTCTTCGCCACACCGATGCTGTTCGGCTTCGGCAACTTCCTGTTCCCGCTGATGCTCGGTACCCGGGACATGGCCTTTCCCCGGCTCAACGCCTTCGGGTACTGGGTCTTCGCGGCCGCCGGCCTGATCATGTTCGCCAGTCTCGCGGTCGGCAAGGCACCCGACGGCGGCTGGTTCGCCTACGTGCCCCTCACCACCTCGTCCTACTCGCCGGCGTTAAACCTGGACGTCTACTGCCTCAGCCTGCTCTTTCTCGGCGTCTCCACCACGGCCGGAGCGGTCAACTTCATCGTGACCGCGCTCAAGCTGCGCGCGCCGGGAATGACGCTGGCGCGGATGCCGGTCTTCGTCTGGGCAGTCGTGGTCACCTCCTTCATGGTGATCTTCGCGCTCCCCCCGCTCAATACCGCGAACGCCATGCTGCTCCTGGACCGCCGAGCGGGCACCCACTTCTTCGACCCGGCCGCCGGCGGCGACGCGGTGCTGTGGCAACACCTGTTCTGGCTGTTCGGGCACCCAGACGTCTACATCATCGTCCTGCCGGCACTGGGCATCATCTCCTCGATCGTGCCCGTCTTCGCGCGGCGGCCGATCGTCGCGTACGTCCTCATCGTCCTGGCCAGCGTGGCGACCGGCATCATCAGCTTCGGCGTCTGGGTGCACCACATGTTCGCGGTGGGGCTGCCGCAGCTGTCGCTCAGCTTCTTCTCCGCCGCGAGCATCGTGGTGACGCTGCCGGCGGGGATCCAGTTCTTCTCTTGGCTCACGACGATGTCGCGCGGGCGCATCGTCCTCAGTGTGCCAATGC
>JALZBL010000020.1:0-2924 GCA_030947395.1 Actinomycetota bacterium
CGCCACGGCACTCACCGCGGTTCCCGGCAGTCCACACCGGGGACCGGTGCGGTGGGTGCGGAGGCCGAACCGGTGCCGGTGGCACTGCCGGTGATCGTCGGGCGGGCCGAGCTCGAGGGCCGGGCGGACGTCGGGCGAGCCGGGCTCGAGACCCGGCGGGTGGTCGGGCGGGCCGGGCTCGAGGGCCGGGCGGGGTTCGTGGCCGATGGAGCGCTCGACGCGGCGGTAACCGTGCTGCACAAGGGGAGCAGGTTCCCGTCGCGAAGGCGCTCGACGATCCCGTCGGCGTCGGTGCGGTTGCCGGCGGTGATCCCCGCCTCGACCTGCGAGCGGGCCGCGGGCTCCAGATCGATGAGGTGCAACTCGCTCTGCTCCACGACGCTGTAGAACTTCAGGGGCCCGAACGCGGTGTTGACGCCCTTGAACACCGCCACCAGGTCGCCGGACTTGCCGACGTAGTACTGGCGCTGGGTCCAGTTCCAGGTGCCGACGGCTGCGGCCAGGAGGACGGCGACGATGAGCAGCGGCACGATCACCCGGGGCCAGCGCCGCTCGTTGACCCGGCCGGCGCGCCGGATCGGATGGCGCAGGCCCAGTCCCGCCGCCCGCGCGGCCGGGCTCTCGTCGTCGGCCGTGTCCTCGCCGGGGTCCACGACCGCTCCGGCGACCACCGGCACGTCGTCACCATCGCCGTCGACGAGATCGGCCACGATGACCGTCACGTTGTCCGGTCCGCCGCCGCGCAGGGCCAAAGCGACCAGGCGGTCAGCCGCCTCCTGTGGCGTGCCCTCGCTGAGGGCCTCCATGAGGGTCTCCGAGCGCAGGACGTCCGTCAGACCGTCGGTGCAGAGGAGGTAGCGGTCACCCGGGCGCGCCTCGCGGATGGACAGGTCGGGCTCGACGGCGACGCCGTTGAGGGCGCGCAGGATCACCGACTTGCGCGGATGGTGCGTTGCCTCCTCGGCGGTGAGCCGCCCGGAGTCCACCAAGGATTGCACGTAGGTGTCGTCGTGGGTGATCTGAGCCAGCTGACCGTTGCGCAGCAGGTAGGCCCGCGAGTCCCCGACGTGGACCAGACCGACCTTGGTCCCGGAGAAGCGCAACGCGGTGAGCGTGGTACCCATGCCCTCGAGCTTCGAGTCGCGCTCGACCTGCAGCGAGAGGCTCTCGTTGGCGTCCTCGACCGCCTCGCGCAGCGACGTCATCACGTCGTCCAGGTGACGGTCCTCGTCCAGGAACTCCATGGCGCCGATTACGATCTTGCTCGCCACCTCGCCGCCGGCGTGACCACCCATGCCGTCGGCGATGGCGAGCAGGCGCGGACCGGCGTACACCGAGTCCTCGTTGTTGCCGCGCACCAATCCCTTGTCCGAGCGCACGGCGTACTTCAAGGCGATCGTCATCGCCCGATCAACCCGCTCTTCGCGCGAACGCTCATCGCCGCGTAGCGGGACTCAGAACGAAGCGCCCGTGGTTTCACGTGTCCACTCATCGCAGCTCGAGGACGGTCTTGCCGATGCGGGCGGGGACACCGGCCTCCAGCGGCACGGGTCCGGTGACGCGCATCTGGCCGAGGTAGGTGCCGTTGGTCGAACCGAGATCATCCAGGTACCAGACGTTGTCCTGCTGGCTGATGCGCGCGTGGCGGGTGCTCACGTAGTCGTCGGCCAGCACCAGGGTCGAGTCGTCGGCGCGCCCGATCAAGACCGGTGCACCGGTCAGCGGGATGCGGGTACCGGCCAGTCCACCTTCGGTGACCACCAGATACGAGGGTCCGCGCTGCCCGGCGGCCGGCGCAGCCGACCGCCGACGGCGCCGCGCGGGAGGCGGTAGGGCCAGTCGATTCTGGCCCGCGGTCCGCAGGTCGCTGCGTACCACCCGGACCGCCCCGTACACGAACAACCACAGCAGCACCAGGAAGGAGAACCGCATCAGCTGGATGGCCAGCGCGGAATTCATGACGCGGCCACCCGCGGGGCCTTCACGACGCAGCCCGAGCCGCCCGAGCCGCCCGGTGCATCGGCGGGCCGCGGTGTGCGGCCGGCGTCATCCGGCGTCCTGCTGGTAGACCAGCCGGGTGTGGCCGACGCGGATGACGTCGCCGTGTTGGAGCTGATGGCTGCCCACGTCGTGGCCGTTGACGGTCGTGCCGTTCGTCGAGCCAAGGTCGTAGGCCACCGCGTACTGGCCGTCGAACTGCACGTCGACGTGCCGACGCGATACACCCTGATCGAGCAGCTGCAGATCGCAGTCCTGGCCCCGTCCGATGACGTTGCTGCCCTGGCGCAGGGTCAGCTGCCGGTCGGACCCGTCCACCACGAGCACCGCACGCACTCGAGGATGGCGCAGTGGCTCGGCGTAGGGCGGCGGTTGTTGGGCGGGTGGCATACCCAGATGGGTGTCCGGCGGGTAGCCCGCGGCACCCGGGTAGGGCGGCGGGAAACCGGGCGGCGCGGCGGGGTAGCCGCCGGGCGCACCTGGGTAGGCGGCCGGGGCGGGATAGTTCGCGGGTGCCGGCGCGTAGGCCGGCGCGGGCGGCTGGGGATAGCCGTACTCGTCGTAGCCCGGCTGCGGGTAACCCGGACCCGGGGGCTGGGCACCGTACGGGTCCGGGGCGTAGCCGGGTTCGGGGTTGCCGTAAGGGTCATAGGACGGCGGGTCGTGCGGTTGCGGTGGGCCGCCCGGCGGAGGACCGGCATCCGGCGGCGGTGACCCGAAGGGGTACTCGTACTGTCCCGGCGGCTGACCGGCCAGTATCGGTAACGACAGCGAGTCGTACGGGCGGCGCCGCGGCGGCGCCTCGGCCTCCATCCGCGAAGCCACGCCGAACACCCCGGTGTGCAGCGAGTCGTCGTGGTGCAGGTAGACCTCGACATCGCCGACCGTGACGAGGTTCTTCTCGTCCAGATGCTCCTGCACGAGCT
>JALZBL010000020.1:2934-12400 GCA_030947395.1 Actinomycetota bacterium
ACCCGGTACCGATTGGGCGCGAACACCTGGCCCCCGCCCATCACCGCCTTCTTGTCGCTGGCTTCGCGCTGCAGCGCGGCGCCAATCTCGACCGGCTCCACCTGGCCCTTGAATACCCGGGCGAAGGCCGAACCGACGACGCCTTCCAGGCGGCGCTCGAAGCGCTGCGCGAGGCTCATCCAGTCCTGCCTTTCCTGCGGGGTCGACGGGCGCGTCCCACCCGGGCGGCGACGCCGCTCCGGCTTCTATCGCACCGGGGCGGCCGGTACCAGGCGGTGATTCTACTGTGGACGGCCCGCGCGACCCGAATGTCCGCCGATGCCGTCGTGCTAGCCTTTCGTGTCGCATCGGTGACGCAGCCCGGGCAAGTGGCGGAATGGCAGACGCGCACGGTTCAGGTCCGTGTGTCCGTAAGGACGTGGGGGTTCAACTCCCCCCTTGCCCACCATCAGCCGGCCGAAATCTCAGCTGTCCGTTTTGCGGCCGTCAGCGGCGCACCGGGCGGTGCCGTTTACGCGTGTCCCAGGCCGCCGACGAACCGGGTCAGCAGCCGGGCGAATTGGCGTTGTTCCTCGGCGCTCCAACCCGCCATGGCCCGCGCCATGAGCTGGCGGCGGCTGTCGTGCATCGACTCGAGCGCCTTCGCCCCGTGGCCAGTGAGCCTCAGCAGCGAGCGACGGCCGTCGGTCGGGTCGGAATGCCGCTGCAGATATCCCTCGGCGACGGCCCGGGCGATCAACCGACTCGCCCGCGGCAGGTCGACCGACAGAGCCGCGGCAACCGCCGACACCGACAGCTCCGTGCCCGCGGCCGCGGCCTGTTCTGCGGTGTCAAGCACCAGGAAGACCTCGGCCTGCGGGCTGGACGGTTCGAGTCCGGCCGCCCTGGCCAATTGGCGCCGCCGTTGTTGCCGGCGGATTGCCGCCATCGCGCGCTCGACCTCGTCGGCCGGCCCCTTGCGCACCATGCCACCGACGGTACATGCTGTTAGACAACTACTTGTTCATTGACAATTAGCTGGGGAGACAACGTGACAACATCGCCACCGCGTCCCATCGGCTACTGGCTCAAGCACCTGGACGCACTTATCGAGGACCACTTCGCGCAGGCGCTGGCCGCCGATGGAGTGGACCGGCGCCAGTGGCAGTTGCTGAACACGCTGGCGGCCGAACCCGCTGATCGCCCGCACCTCGAGATGGCCCTCGCCCCGTTCCTCATTGACGACCCGACCGCCGCCGCGCGTGCGCTGGCCGCGCTGATCGAGCGCGGCTGGGCTCAGGACCACGATGGTCGCATCACGATGACACCGGACGGTGCGGTAGTGCACCGTCGGCTCGAGGGACGCGTAACCGCGAGCCGGGCCAGGATTCTGGACGGAATCACCGCCGAGCAGTACCAGGCGGTGTTGGCGACCCTGCAACTCATGGCCGCGAACCTCACCGGGGCAGACCACCCGCAGTGGCCGGCGGGGACCTGACGTCCATCGCCGCGCGGGGCCACCGGGATGACCCGGCTCAACTCCGCACAACTACGCGCTTCGGGAATCCAACCGGTAAGCCGGGCGGCCGCGGCCGGGACGTCAGTGGGAACGTCCCGGTCGCGAGCCGGCTCCTCGGTGCTGCTCCGATCTGATCTGGCTGCTACCCGCCGATCACCGACAGCACGGCGCCGGTTGCGGTGGCGTCGCCGCCGCGGTCGGAGTGCGTGTCGGACCCGGTCTGGCTGGATCCGGACTGGGTGTGCGTGGAACTGGTGGTGCCACTGCTGTTGCCGCCGGTGTCACCGCCGCGGGCACCGTTGCCGCCCGAGGTGTGCGAACCGTTGCTGACCTTGCCGCCGTTGCCGGCATTGCCGGTCGAGCCCGAGTTACCGGAGCCCGCCGTGGACTTGCTCGACGCGTCGCCGCCCGAGTGCCGGGTCGAGCCGCTGTGGCAGCCGCTCTGGCACCCGCTCTGGCAGCCGCTGTGGTGGCTGCCGCTTCGGCTACTGCTGGACGCGGAATTACCGCCGGTCGAGCCGCTCGCGCCCGATGAGCCACCGTTTCCGGCCGAGTTCGAGTTGTGGCTGTTGGCCGCTCCACCGTTTCCGCCGTTACCGCCGTTGCCGGACGTCACGGTGCTGTGGTTCGTGCTGGACCCGGTGGAGTGGGAGTTGCCACCGCGAGTGTCGGAGGAACTCGAGGAGTTACCGCCAGTCGCCTTCGCGTGCGAGTTGGCGTTACCGGAACCGCCGCTCGAGCTACCGCCGTCGTGGTGCCGGCCGTGGTGTCGACCCGCCGAACGAGTCTTGGCCTTTGCGTCGGCGTCGCCGCCGCGCCCGGATGAGGTCGACGAACCCGTCTTACTGTCCCCGGACTTGGCGGTGGTGTCGCTGTTGGTCGAGCTGTGGTTGCCGCCGGTGTCCCCGCCGCGGGCTCCGTTGCCACCGGTCGTCGTCGAGGCGTTGTCGACGTTGCCGCCGTTGCCGCCGTTGCCGGTCGACCCGGAGTTGCCCGATGACGCACCGGCGTAGCAGTTGGCGTCACCGAACACGCTGATCGCGGTGCAGTTCGCCCTGTTGCCGCCGGTGGAGCCGGAGTTGCCGGAGTTGCCGCCGTTGCCGGCCTGGTTGGTGTTGGTGCTGTCCGCCGACCCTCCGCTGCCGCCGTTACCGCCATCACCGGAGGTCACCGTCGAGTCGTTCTGGCTCGACCCGGTGGAGGTGGAGTCACCGCCGGTCGTGCTCGATCCGGCGTCGGAATTGCCGCCGGTGGCCGAGGCGTCACTGCGTCCGCTGCCGGCGTCATGGCCTCTGGAGTGGTTGCCGCCGTCGTACCAGCCGGTGCTGCGGTTGCCGTACCATTGGTTGCCGCTGAGCGTTCGGGTCAGCACCGTCGACGTGGCCGAGGCGTCACCGCCGCGCCCGGATGAGGTGTTGGAGCCGGTGCGGCTGTCCCCGGAGGTGGTTGTCGTGTCGCTGTCGGTCGTGCTGCTGTTGCCCCCGGTGTCACCGCCCCGGGCGCCGTTGCCGCCGGACGTCGTCGAGGAGTTCTCGACGTCGCCACCGTTCCCGCCGTTTCCGGTCGAGCCAGAGTTGCCGGATGTCGCGTGGGCCGCATTGTCACTGTTGCCCCCGCCACCGTGGCCGTAGCCGTCGTGGCCGTAGCCGTCGTGGGCCTTACTGCTGCCCTTGCCGTTGGACTTGGCCGATGAGTCGGCGCGACTGCCGCCGGTAGAGCCGCTGCTACCCGACGATCCGCCGTTGCCGGCGGTGTTGTCGTTGCGACTGTCGGCCGCTGCGCCGGAACCGCCATTGCCTCCGTTGCCGGAGCGGACGTCGCTCTGGTTGTCACTCGATCCGTCGGCCGAGGAGTCGCCACCGGTTGTGGTCGAGTGGGCCGCGGAGTTACCTCCGATGGCATCGACCGTGGAGACGAGAGCCTGGACCGGTGAGGGTCCGTGCTCCGTCGGGGTGGCCTGGGCGAGGCTCTGGGTTGTGGCCCAGGCTCCGCAGGCTCCGAGCGCGATCGCCGTCGCGCGGGTCTTCCATGTGGACATGGCTGTCGTATCTCCCTGTTCTTGGCTGATGGCGCGGCGATTGCGCGCCGGTGACCAGCCGGCTCAATGAGCGCGGCTGCGGATTGCTGGGCGGGAGCCCCCAGCTAGCCGGGACGTTCGGCGACCAGCGCCGCGCGAGTAGCCATCGGGCCAGCCTCGCGCGTTCGGGTCAGCCAGGACCGCAGGGCGGTCGCGGTGCTAGCGGTGCCGGGCAGGACCGCACTGGCCCCGCCGTCGGCCGAGCGGCTCGGCGCGGACAGCCCACTGCTGCCCGCACCGGCGGTCTCGGCCGGTACCGGGAGACCTCCCCCACTGGGGGTCCCCGGAGTCTGTGTGCCCGCGCGGGAGCGCGGCGCGTTCGTGGCTATGCCGCTCGAGCGCGAACCCTCGCCCGCGACTACGGCCGGCCGCGTCGATGTGGCGTCGTTGTCGACAGCCGGTAGGGACGCCTTCGGCGATGCTGGTGCGGTAAGCGACGTGGCGCCAAGCGCGGCGCCTGGCTTAGCGGGCCCGGTGGCCGGGCTGACCGTGGTCGTCACTGGGCGGGTCAGCGGGGTCACGCCGGGCGCGAGCGTCTGGGCAACTGGCGTTGCGACCGTGGCCAGAACCGGCCGGATTAGCGCCTTCGCAACCTGCTTCACGACCGGCGTCACGACCGCCTGTGCCGGTGCGAGCACGGTCCTCGTGACGACTTGCCTCACCGGGGCGGTGACCGGCGTGGCCACCCGCCTCACTGGCGCGGCCACCGACTCGAGGACGCGCCTGACCGGGGCACTGACCGGAGCAACTGCCCGCTTCACCGGGGCACTGACCGGCGCAACCGCCCGCTCCACCGGCGCCACCACGGGCGTGACTGCCCGCTTTACCGGAGCACTGACCGGCGCAACCGCCCGCTTCACCGGCGTGGTCACGGACTTGACGACGCCGGGCGCCGCCACCTTGTCGGCCGGCTTTGGGCCGGCACCGATGGGGTTGTTCGGCAGCCGCGGCGCGTCGGCGTGGGCCGCCTGATGCGTCAACAGGCCCAGCAGCAGATAGCAGAAGAGGCCGAGGCCAAGTATCGCCAATAACCGCAGCAAGGCGCGGACGGCCGGCACAGCCGGCGTCCTGAGAGTTTCCCCCGTGCCCCCCATTACACGCTGACCAAACCACCGCCGGCGCGAGTCCGCAACCCGTAGGGAAATACTTCCTTGCCGAAACGCGCCGCGACGCGCCGGGTCGCCCGCTACGGCCATCGCGCTGAAACGACACTGGCCCACCGGCGATAACGTCGGCATATGAGCGCATCGGGGTCACCGGTCTGGACCGCGCCGAAGTGTGCCGGCTCGGCCCGATGAGTTCCGCGGAGATGGTCGCCCCCGGCGGGTCCGCCGGGTCGCAATCGCCATTGCGCTACGTGCTGACGTTGCGCTGCCCCGACCGGCCGGGGATCGTGCGCGCCCTTTCCGAGGGCATCGTCCAGGCCGGCGGGAACATCGTCGAGAACGCGCAGTTCTCCGACGGCGCCACTGGACTCTTCTGCGTCCGCACCGCCTTCGACAGTCCGGTGACCGACCTCGCGACCGTGCACACCCGGGTGGGTGTCCCGCTGAAGCCATTCGATCCGGTGCTGACCTTGCGACCGCTCGCCCGTCGCCGCCGCGCCCTCGTCATGGTGTCGCGGGTGGATCACTGCCTGCGCGACCTGCTGTACCGCTGGCAGATCGGCGAGCTGCCCGTGGAAATCCCCCTCGTCGTGTCGAACCATCCGGATCTGCGCCAGCTCGTCGAGTCCCACCACCTACCGTTCGTCCATCTACCGGTCACGCCGGCCACCAAGCTGGACGCCGAGGCCCGTCTGCTCGAACTCATCCGGGAGCACGCCGTAGATTTCGTGGTGCTCGCGCGCTACATGCAGATCCTGTCCCGCGGCCTGTGCGACGTGCTGGCCGGCCGGGTGATCAACATCCACCATTCGCTGCTGCCCGGGTTCAAGGGCGCGCGGCCCTACCACCAGGCCCACGATCGGGGCGTGAAGCTCATCGGGGCGACCGCGCACTTCGTCACGGCCGACCTCGACGGCGGCCCCATCATCGAGCAGGGCGTCGTCTCCGTGGGCCACGCACATGAGGCGGAGGAGTTCGTGGCGATCGGCCGGGACGTCGAGCGCGTCGTGCTGGCGCGCGCCGTGCGCCTGCACGCCGAGGACCGGGTGCTACTCGTCGCCGGGCGCACCGTGGTCTTCAGCTGATCGGATTTCACGGCCCGGTGGTGCGCTGCCTTGCGCCCGCCGCTGCCGACCGCTTCGATGATGGCCGACCTGAGTGGCGACTCGCGTCGACACCTAGCTCCGGTCGGCCGCGGCGGCGCGCTCGAGCAGGAGGGTGCGCTCTCGGCCGTTTCGGGTCAGGGCGGCGGCGCGGCGGAACTCGACGCCGGCCTCCACGGGGCGGCCGAGCCGAACCAACAGGTCGCCGCGGACGCTGGGCAGCAGGTGGTATCCGGCCAGCGCCGGCTCGTCTAGCAAGGCATCGACGATCTCCAATCCGGCCGCTGGACCGAAGGCCATGGACACCGCCACCGCCCGGTTCAGGTCGACCACCGGCGACGGCGCCAGCTCGCTCAGCGCGTCGTAGAGCGCCGCGATGCGCGTCCAGTCGGTATCGGCGGCCCGGCGGGCCCGGGCGTGGCAGGCGGCGATGGCGGCCTGCAACGTATACGGGCCGAACGTCCGGCCGAGCCGCTCGGCGCGCTCCAGTGCGGCGAGCCCCCGGTTGACCAACACGAAGTCCCAGCGCGAGCGGTCCTGTTCCAACAGCAGGATCGGCTGGCCACTCGGGCCGACGCGTGCCCGCGAGCGCGACGCCTGGATCTCCATCAGCGCCACCAGGCCGTGCACCTCCGGCTCGCGCGGCAGCAGACCCGCCAGTACCCGGCCCAGCCGCAACGCGTCCTCGCACAGGGCCGGGCGCAGCCAATCGTCGCCCGCGGTGGCCGAATAGCCCTCGTTGAACACCAGGTAGAGCACCTCGAGCACCGACGGCAACCGCGCCGCCAGGTCGCTGCCCCGCGGCACCTCGAACGGCACATGGGCTTCGGACAGCGTCCGTTTGGCCCGCACGATGCGCTGGGCGATGGTCGACTCACGGACCAGGAACGCCCGGGCGATCTCGTCAGTGGTCAGCCCGCCCAGCAGGCGCAGGGTGAGTGCGGTTCGGGCCTCGGTGGACAGCACGGGATGGCAGGCGATGAAGATCAGGGCGAGCAGGTCGTCGCCGATCTCGTCATCAAGAGCGGTTTCAACAGTGGACGCCTGTTGCTCCTGCTCGGCTTCGAGCTCGTGCATCAACTGGACATGCTTGCGCTCGAGCAACTTGCTGCGACGCAGCCGGTCGATAGCGCGACGCTTGGCTGTCGTCATCAGCCAGGCACCCGGGTTGTCCGGCACCCCAGAGTGCGGCCACTGCTCCAGTGCGATCACCAGCGCGTCCTGCGCCAGCTCCTCGGCCAGCCCGACGTCGCGCACCATCCGCGCCAGCCCGGCGATCAGCCGGGCCGACTCGATCCGCCAGACCGCCTCGACCACCTGATGGGTGTCGGCGGCCGTCACTGCGCCCGGTCGGCCCCGGCCTGCGCCTGATTGGCCTCGGTCTGAACGCGGGTGCGGTCCTCCTGATCGCGGGCCGCCGGGGTGAACGCATCGCCGAAGTCGTCGGCCTCGAAGACCTGGCGGATCTCGATCTCCGACTCGCCGTTGGTTGGGTTCGGGCAGCGCTTGATCCACTCGATGGCCTCGTCGCGCGACTTGACCTGCAACAGCCAGAAGCCGGCGATCAACTCCTTGGCCTCGGTGAACGGGCCGTCGATCACCGTGCGCTCGCGGCCCGAGAAGCGCACCCGGGCGCCCTTCGAGCTCGGCTGGAGGCCTTCGGCGGCCAGCAGCACCCCGGCCTGCGCGAGCTCCTCGTTGAACCGCCCCATCTCGCTCAACAGCTCCTCGCTGGGCATCACGCCGGCTTCGGTGTCGGCGTCGGACTTCACCATGACCATGAACCGCATCGTGTCTCCTTCGATCGCTCGTCCCGCGTCAGGGTGCCCGACGATCGTCGTCGCGCTCCAGACCCTGGCGCACCTGTGCGTCGAACGGGCGCCGACCAATTCGACACCTCCTCGCCGGACTCGCATTTCCGGCGCCGGACCGCAACGCTGGGTCCGTGTCCATCTGCTGCGTGGGACTGGTCATCCACCACGGCCGGCCGGAGGCACTGGCCGCGGCCGACCGGGTACGCGCCTGGTGCGATGCGGCCGGGTTGACCGTCACCGAGGTCGACGTCTGGACCAAGGACCGCCGCGATGCCGCCGAAGAGGCCCACCGCGCCGGTGACCCGGACCTGATCGTCACCATCGGCGGCGACGGCACCTTCCTGCGCGGGGTACGCGTGGCGGCCACGGTCGGCGCCGCGGTCATGGGCGTCGATCTGGGCCGGGTGGGTTTCCTGACCGACATCGCGGTCGAGGACATCGAGCGCGCGCTCGACGCGGTGCTGGCCGGTACGGCGCTCATCGAGGAGCGGCTGACCCTCACCATGCGCGCCTCCCGCCCGCTCTCCGTGCCCGAGGGGCTGGAGGCGCTGCTGCGCTACGGCCGGGGGCCGGCGTTGCCTCCGCCGGCCCTTCGCCCGTCGTCGGCGGACGAGGTGGGCTGGGGCGTCGCCCTGGACGTCACGGCGATGAACGACGTGGTGTTCGAGAAGCTGGCCCGCGACCGCCAGGCCAGCCTCAGCCTCTACGTCGGGCAGCGGCTCTTCGCCTCCTACTCGGCCGACGCCCTGGTGGTGGCCAGCCCGACCGGATCGACCGCCTACAGCTTCGCCGCCGGCGGTCCGGTCCTGTCGCCCCGAGTGGAGGCACTCGTCTTCACTCCGGTCGCACCGCACATGGTGTTCGACCGCAGCCTGGTGGTTGGCGCCGATGAGGTGGTGGCGGTGCGCGTGCTCGAGCGCTCCGGGCGGGTCGCGGTGAGCATTGACGGCCAGCTGCGCGGCGTGCTCGAGCCCGGAGACTGGGCCGCGGTCTACGCCGGCCGAAAGCGGGCGCGCCTCGTGCGGCTCGCACCCCAGGACTTCTTCGACCGGCTGCGCCGCCGGCTTGGACTGACCGACGCCACGGCCGCGGCGGCCGATGGTGAGCCGCCGCAGTTCTACCGCCCGGACGGCCCGATGCCCGAGGACCTCTCCCACCTTCACCTGCCACTGTTGGGGTCGTCTGCGCCGGCCGGCCCGAAGGCGAACCAGCTCGACTGATCAGCCGCGGTCCAACGGGTTGGCCGCAATGCGCTCAGCGATCCCGCGGGCCACTGCGGCAGCCGCGGCGCTGTGCGGCTTGCGACGGCTCTGGTCGATGAAGCACGCGGTGAACTGCTCGGCCAGGTCCAGGCGCGGCCACCGGGTCAGGACCGCCGCCCGCAGCCACGGATCGAGCTGCTCGGCGCGGCGTCCCGAGATGTCGAGGCTGGTCGCTAGTTCGAGCAGATGGCCCTCGAGGTCGCGCGCCGGGTCGACGTCGTCGTCCCACATGTGCCGCACGATCACCTCGGCCACGCGGGTGCGCCGCGCCGGCGGCCAGCCCGCTGCCGCGCCGAACACCCAGGCCACGTGGCCCCCAGCCTTTTCGAACGGCAGCTCATGGTTGTCGAATGCCGCGGTCAGGCCGAGGTCGTGGAGCATGGCCGCGACGTAGAGCAGCTCCTCGTCATAGCGATGGCCGGCGTCGGCGGCGAACGCGGTGGCCCAGGCGTACGAGCGGGCGCAGTGGTTGAACAGCGCCGGCGAGCAGTACGACGCGGCCACCTCACGCGCGGCGAACGCGGCTGGAGTTTGCGGCGCGTCGGGGACATCGGCCGTCATCGGACCACCCTGGCATGAGCCTGCTCGCATTCATGGCGCGGCGAA
>JALZBL010000161.1 GCA_030947395.1 Actinomycetota bacterium
GGGCGGTGCAGGCCCGCCGCGTGCGGGCCGAGGTGTGCCGGGCCTTGAAGGCCGGACAGATCGGGGTGGACGAGGTGCTGCGGCGCGCCGAGGACGAGGCGGGGCTGGCGTCCCTGCGGGTCAGCACCCTGCTCCTGTCACTGCCGCGCTTCGGTCCGAAACGGGCCGATGCGGCGCTGGTGGGGCTGCGGGTGGCTCCCGGCCGCCGGCTGCGGGGCCTCGGCTCGGCGCAGCGAAAACGACTAGGCGACCTCGCGCGGGAAAGCGCCCGGTGAGCGCTCGGCTCACCGTCCTGTCCGGCCCCTCCGGCGTGGGCAAGGGAACCGTGGTCGAGGCGGTCCGCCAGCGGTACCCCGACGTCTGGGTCTCGGTCTCGGTCACTACGCGGGCGCCGCGGCCCGGTGAAGTCGACGGGGTGCAATACCGCTTCGTGGATCGGGCCGAGTACGCCCGCATGGTGGCGGCGGACGAGCTGCTCGAGCATGCCGACTTCGCCGGCCACGGCTACGGCACGCCGCGGGTTCCGCTGGAAGAGCAGCGGGCCGCCGGCCGGCCGACGCTGCTGGAGATCGAACTGCAGGGCGCCCGCCAGGTGCGGGCCGCCGATCCGGGCGCTCAGCTGGTGTTCCTGGCCCCTCCCTCCTGGCCCGAACTGCAGCACCGCCTGCGCGGGCGGGCCACCGAATCGCCGGAACGGGTCGCGGCCCGCCTGGAGCGCGCGCGCGTCGAGATGGCTGCGGTCGGGGAGTTCGACGCGGTGGTCGTCAACGACGACATCGAGCGGGCCGCCACGGAATTGGTAGGATTGATCCAGGAAGTCTGCTCCGTGCCGGGGTCGACCCCGTAGCCTCGTGCACCCGCACCCCTAGAGAAGGTCATCTCCCTTGCCTGTCAGCACCGGAAGTTCCGCGCCCGCCGAGGGCATCATCAACCCGCCGATCGACGAGCTGCTGGAGCGCACGCAGTCGAAGTACGCGCTGGTCATCGTCGCGGCCAAGCGGGCCCGCCAGATCAACGCCTACTACAGCCAGCTCGGCGAGGGCCTGCTGGAGTACGTCGGCCCACTGGTGGAGACCGCGCCGCAGGAGAAGCCGCTGTCCATCGCGCTGCGCGAGATCAACAGTGACCTGGTCCAGTTCAAGCCCAGCGACCCGGCTAGCCCCATGCCGTCCGACGACGAAACCGCCGCGGTAACCGACGGGCTCAGTTCGGACGATCCCCGCGCCGAGGACCCGGTGCCGACCACCGATCGGCAGTAGGCAGCGCTCGGCGCGCCGGCGAGGTGACCGGCGATGGCTCGGATCGTGCTCGGGGTGGGTGGCGGCATCGCCGCGTACAAGTCGGTCGCCCTGCTGAGGCTACTG
This sequence comes from Actinomycetota bacterium, assembly GCA_030947395.1. Lineage (GTDB taxonomy): Bacteria > Actinomycetota > Actinomycetes > Mycobacteriales > Jatrophihabitantaceae > JALZBL01. The sequence goes on from JALZBL010000161.1 coordinate 1,365, forward strand.
GGCGAGAACGGCCACGACGTCACCGTCGTCCCCACCGCCGCCGCACTGCAGTTCGTGGGCGAGCCGACGTGGGCCGCGCTCTCGCATCATCGCGCCTCCGCTGACGTCTGGGCCGCCGCCGAGGACGTGCCCCACGTCCGGCTGGGACGCGAGGCGGAGTTGGTCGTCGTGGCCCCGGCCACGGCCGATCTGCTCGGCCGGGCGGCCGGCGGACTGGCCGACGACCTGCTCACCACCACCCTGCTGACCGCCCGCTGCCCGGTGCTGTTCGCGCCGGCCATGCACACCGAGATGTGGCAGCACCCCGCCGTGGTTGACAACGTGGCGGTCCTGCGCCGGCGTGGAGCCACCGTGCTCGATCCGGCCAGCGGCCGGCTCACCGGCATCGACACGGGTCCCGGGCGCCTGCCCGAACCGGCCGAGATCGCCCAGCTGACCGGGTTGCTCCTGCAGCGCCCGGACGGACTGCCGCGCGACCTCGAGGGAGTGCGCCTGCTCGTCTCGGCCGGCGGCACCCGCGAGCCGATCGACCCGGTGCGCTACCTCGGCAACCATTCCTCCGGGCGGCAGGGCTTCGCGCTGGCCGCAGTGGCCGCGGCTCGGGGCGCGCAGGTGAGCCTGATCGCGGCCAACACCGACCTGGCCGAACCGTCGGGAGCCGAGATCCACCGCGTGGGCTCCGCGCTGGAACTGCGCGACGCGGTCCACCGGCTGGCCGTCGGAGCCGATGTGGTGGTGATGGGCGCAGCGGTGGCGGACTTCCGCCCGGCCGCAGTGGCCGACCACAAGATCAAGAAGGATGCGGCCGACCTCCTGACGCTCAGCCTGGTCGACAATCCGGACATCCTGGCCGAGCTGGTCAGTGCGCGGGCGGGGGCCAGCCGTCCGCTCCTGGTCGGGTTTGCCGCCGAGACGGGCGACGACCGCGGCGACGTGCTCTCCCACGGCCGGCACAAGCTGGCCACCAAGGGATGTGACCTGCTCGTCGTCAACGCCGTCGGTGGCGGCCGGGCGTTCGGGCGAGCGGACAACGCCGCCGTCATCTTGAGTCCCACCGCCGCCGACCTCGAGGTGCCGCTGGCGCCCAAGGCCGTCCTGGCCGCGGCGGTTTGTGACGCGATCCGCGCGGCACTGGACGGGGCCGGCGGCGTTCTTCGGTAGACTGCGGCGCTGATCCATCACCCAGTGGGCTCCATCACCTGCACGTTCCATACCTTCTGCCGTCCACCCATCAGCGCTCCATCCCTGCTGCGCTCCATCCCTTCTGCCTTAGGAGCACCGTGACCCGTCGACTGTTCACGTCGGAGTCCGTCACCGAAGGACATCCGGACAAGATCGCTGACCAGATCAGCGACTCCATCCTCGACGCGCTGCTGGCCGAGGACCCGAGCAGCCGGGTCGCCGTCGAGACGCTGATCACCACCGGCCAGGTGCACGTCGCCGGCGAGGTCACCACCTCCGGCTACGCGGACATCCCCAAGCTGGTGCGCGACGTGATCCTCGGCATCGGCTACGACTCCTCCCGCAAGGGCTTCGACGGCGAGTCCTGCGGCGTGTCCATCTCGATCGGCGCCCAGTCCCCGGACATCGCCCAGGGTGTCGACACGGCCTACGAGGCGCGGGTCGAACACAGCGAGGACGCCATCGCCGCCCAGGGCGCGGGTGACCAGGGTCTGATGTTCGGCTACGCCAGCGACGAGACTCCCGAGCTGATGCCGCTGCCGATCTGGCTGGCCCACCGGCTGGCCGAGAAGCTGACCGAGGTGCGCAAGAACGGCACCGTGCCCTACCTGCGCCCGGACGGCAAGACTCAGGTGACGATCGAGTACCTCCACGGCGTGCCCACCCGCCTGGACACCGTCGTCGTCTCCACCCAACACGCCGACGACATCGACCTGGACACCCTGCTCAAGCCCGACATCGAGGAATACGTCGTCAAGCCGGTCCTCGACCTGGTCGACCTCGACACCGAGGGCTACCGGCTGCTGGTGAACCCGACCGGTCGTTTCGTCATCGGCGGCCCGATGGGTGACGCCGGGCTCACCGGCCGCAAGATCATCGTCGACACCTACGGCGGCATGGCCCGCCACGGCGGCGGCGCCTTCTCCGGCAAGGACCCGTCGAAGGTGGACCGCTCCGCGGCCTACGCCATGCGCTGGGTGGCCAAGAACGTCGTTGCCGCCAAGCTGGCCACGCGCTGCGAGGTCCAGGTCGCCTACGCGATCGGCAAGGCGGAGCCGGTGGGGTTGTTCGTTGAGACGTTCGGCACCGAGACCGCCCCCGTCGACAAGATCGTCGATGCCATAACCCAGACGTTCGACCTGCGCCCGGCCGCGATCATCCGCGATCTTGACCTCAAGCGCCCGATCTACCGCGCCACCGCCGCCTACGGGCACTTCGGCCGCGAGCACGCCGACTTCACCTGGGAGCGCACCGACCGGGCCGAGCAGCTGGCCAAGCTGGTCAACGGCTGACCCCGGCGGTCGACTTCGCCGTCGGTGCGGGGGGTCGGGAAAACTGTCCGCTCGGCCTGGTAGTAAGGCCGGCGTGACCCGGCCGCGGACCGCCGCGAGGCAGCCGTCGAGCGCGGCGGCCACTCTGGAGCCGGCCGGGGTCGACCCGGTGGCCCGGCTCATGGTCGACGTACCGCTGGCCCATCTCGACCGTCCATTCGACTACGTGGTACCGGCCGAGCTGGCCGATGTCGTCCAGCCGGGAAGCCGCGTGCGCGTGCGTTTCGCCGGGCGGCTCGTCGACGGGTACGTGCTGGAGCGGATCGCCGCCAGTGACCACGGTGGGCGGCTGGCCCGGGTCGAACGGGCGGTGGGCGACGAGCCCGTGCTGACCCCTGTAACCGCGCGGCTCTTTCGAGCCGTGGCCGATCGCTGGGCCGGCAGCTTCGTCGACGTCGTGCGCCTCGGAGTCCCCGCCCGCCACACGCGCGCCGAATCGGCGCCCGGCGTACGGGCTCTGGTCCCCGCGCCGCCGCCGAACACAGGGTGGTCGCGCTATCCGGCCGGTGGGGCGTTCCTCGACGCGGTGACTTACGGGCGGCCGGCGCGGGCGGTCTGGTCGGCCTTGCCCGGCGAGGACTGGCCGACGCGGTTGGCCGAGGGGATGCAGGCGGCGGTGGCGAGCGGCCGGGGTGCGCTGGTCGTGGTGCCCGATGCCCGAGACCTGGCTCGACTGGAGTCGGCCGCGCGTTCGGCGCTGGGCGCGGACGGCGTCGCATCGCTGTCGGCGGATCTCGGCCCGGCCGAGCGGTATCGGCGCTGGCTGGCGGTGCGACGCGGCGAGGTGCGTGCGGTGGTCGGCACCCGGGCAGCGGCTTTCGCCCCGGTCGCCGATCTCGGCCTCGTCGCGGTGTGGGACGACGGCGACGATCTCCACGTCGAACCGCGCGCGCCCTATCCCAATGTGCGCGACGTGCTGGTCCTGCGCTCGAGCCAGGAGTCGGCTGCCCTGCTGGTGGCCGGCTTCGCCCGCACGGCCGAGGCCCAGCAATTGCTCGCGGGGGGCTGGGCCCACGAGATCGCGGCGGTGCGCGCCGTGGTGCGGGCCGCGGCTCCGCGCGTCGTCGTGGCCGGTGATGATCTCGAACTGGAACGTGACCCCGCAGCCGTCGCGGCGCGGCTGCCCGGTCTGGCCCTGCGCACGGCACGGTCGTGCCT
>JALZBL010000162.1 GCA_030947395.1 Actinomycetota bacterium
GCCGTCGTCGGGTGTTGTAGAACTGGTGGCACCAGTGCTTGATCACCTCGCGGGCCTGGGCCTTGGTGGCGAACACGTGCCGGGATCGGACCTCGTGCTCAAACGTCGAGAAGAACGACTCCGCGGTTCGCCCGACGTCCACGGTTCGCCCGACGTCCACGGTGCCCGACGTCGACTGCCTCGTCCTCGATTTCGACGTCCGCGACTTCGCAGGCCAGGACCTCGTCGGCGGCGACCCCGCCGGTAACGACCCGGGCGTTTATCGCCCCGGCCGGCCAGACCGGCGACTCGGCACCCGGCGCGGGGCCCAATGCACTCCTGTTGGCGTTGGGTCTCGGCTCCGTCGCGGGAAGCTTGCTGCTGATCGTTGCCCGATCGGCGCGGTGAGAAGGCGCAGCGTCCTGGTCGCTGCGGCGATTGCCATCGCCGGGTTGGCGGGAGGGTGCCAGGCCACGAACCGCCCGAGCGAACCGGCGCAGCGCGGGACCGGGCCCTCCTCCCGCGCCCTTGCGCCCGGGTGGCCGCAACCCCCCGGGACGACGCCGCCGGCGGCGAGCAGCTCGGCACCCGACGACCGCGGGACGTCCGGTCAACCGGAGTCCTCCCGGCCCGCTACGGTGGCGGCGCCCGCTCCCACAAATCGTTCGGGCGCAGTGAATGCTGCGGGCGCGCTCAGCCTTGTCGTGACGACGAGCCGCGGCGATATCCCAGCTCCGGTCGCTCGGTTCAGCGCCACCATTCACTCCGACGGCACGGCCGACCCCATCGACCCATCGCACGCCAACGCGCGCGACTGGGCTACCGCCGCCTGGATCGAGCAATCGGCCTACCCCGCTAGCCCGGCCCGCGCGGCGAGCTACATCTACGGCCACGCCTGCCACCACCATCAGTGCTCATTCACCCACCTCAGCGACGCCGCGGTAGGTGACGCCATCACCGTGACCACATCACCCAGCGTGCTGAGGTACCGGGTATGTGCCAGCGGACTCTCACCCAAGACCGGCAACCTCGTCATCCCCCAATGCCAACCCGCCAGCGTTGATCTCGTCCTGGTCACCTGCGCCTACGAGCAGGGTGACACCAGCACAGACAACCTCATAGTCGTAGCCACCCTGATCGGGGCGACCAACCGGCGCAATTGACCCGGGCGAGGGCCTGTGCCGACGGGCCGCAGACGATAACTGGCTGCGGAAAGGCGATCGCCCGGGGTTGGGCAAAGAGAGCGCTCGAGCTGATCCGGCGGCGCCGACCGGTTGCTGACTACGGTCGGTTGGCATCACTAATCACGAAGAATCTAGTCACGAAAAATCTAGTCACGAAAAATCTAGTCACGAAGGAGTCGCCATGAGGGATCCAGATGTCCGGCCGGCCGGTGAAGGCATCAGCGACGAGGAGTTTGCCCGCCAGGTGGCCGACCAAACCTCCAGCGACCTGAAGGCCGAGGACGTATTCGAACGCGATGCGCACGGCACCGGCGACTAGGCGGAGGCGGCGGACCTCGACGCCGACGACCTCACCGGGGGCCAACCCGGATAGCCGTGCCGGCCGGCGACGTCGGCGGGACCGGGCTCCGATAGCTCTGACCGCCGGTCGGGCCGGATCGGAGCCGAGCCGGATGGACCAGACCAATGCGGGGGCGACGCCAGGCGGCTTTGGGGGCGGGGGTGCCGCCCGGCGTCGCGGTCGGAAGGTCTACAACCGGTGTGGGGCCCTACCACCTTCAGACGAGGCCAAAGGCCCTCGCCTCGGCATCGGTTAGCAGCCGTGACCGGATCAGGAATCGCACGCCCTCCGGCGCCTCGACTGAGAAGCCGCTACCGCGGCCCGGTACCACGTCGATCGTGAGGTGGGTGTGCTTCCAGTACTCGAACTGGTTGCGCGACATCCACACGGGCACCGGTCGATCGAGGTCGTCGACGACCAGATCGCCGAGGTGCACGTCGGCGTCACCGGTCTGGAATTCGCCGTCCGGGTAACACATCGGCGAGGAACCGTCGCAGCATCCGCCGGACTGGTGGAACATCAGCGGTCCGTGGGTGACGGTGAGGCGGCGCAGTAAGTCTGCCGCCTCCTCCGTCAGGTCCACGCGGGTGAAGCTCGGCGCTGCGGTCATCGGTCTAGAAGAAGCCCATGGCGTCGGGTGAGTAGGACACCAGCAGGTTCTTGGTCTGCTGGTAGTGGTCGAGCATCATCTTGTGGTTCTCGCGGCCGATGCCGGAGGCCTTGTACCCACCGAAGGCCGCTCCAGCTGGGTACACGTGGTAGCAGTTGGTCCACACCCGGCCGGCCTGGATGCCCCGACCCATCCGGTAGGCCTGCGAACCGTCGCGTGTCCAGACGCCGGCGCCGAGCCCGTAGAGGGTGTCGTTGGCGATCTTGAGGGCATCGGCCTCGTCATCGAACCGGGTGACCGACACCACGGGGCCGAAGATCTCCTCTTGGAACACCCGCATCGAGTTGCTGCCCTCGAAGATCGTGGGCTGGACGTAGTAGCCCCCGGCCAGGTCGCCGTCCATCTCGGCCCGGGCTCCGCCGGTGAGCACCTTGGCCCCTTCCTGGTGACCGATGTCGAGGTAGGAAAGGATCTTCTCGAGCTGGTCATTCGACGCCTGGGCGCCAACCATCGTCGAGCTGTCGAGCGGGTTGCCCTGCACGATCTTGCCGACCCGCGTGACCGCGTCGTCCATGAACCGGTCGTAGATCGAGGCCTGCACCAGGGCCCGGGACGGGCAGGTGCAGACTTCGCCCTGGTTCAACGCGAAGAGCGTGAACCCCTCGAGTGACTTGTCGTAGAAGGCGTCCTGCTCGGCCGCGACGTCGGCGAAGAAGACGTTCGGGCTCTTGCCCCCGAGCTCCAGAGTGACCGGGATGATGTTCTGGCTGGCGTATTGCATGATCAGCCGGCCGGTGGTGGTCTCCCCGGTGAAGGCGATCTTGGCGATCCGGCTGGACGAGGCCAGCGGCTTGCCGGCTTCGACGCCGAACCCGTTGACGACGTTGAGCACACCGGCGGGGAGCAGGTCGGCGATCAGTTCCATCAGCTTGAGAATCGACCACGGGGTCTGCTCGGCCGGCTTGAGTACGACGCAGTTGCCCGCGGCCAGGGCCGGCGCCAGCTTCCAGGTGGCCATCAGGATCGGGAAGTTCCACGGAATGATCTGGCCGACCACGCCCAGCGGCTCGTGGAAGTGGTAGGCGACGGTGTCCTCGTCGAGCTGGCTGATCGAGCCTTCCTGGGCGCGAATGGCACCGGCGAAGTAGCGGAAGTGGTCGACGGCCAGTGGGAGGTCGGCCGCCAGGGACTCCCGGATCGGCTTGCCGTTGTCCCAGGTCTCGGCAATGGCCAACATCTCCAGGTTGGCCTCGATCCGATCGGCGATCTTGTTCAGTACCGCCGCGCGCTCGGCCGGAGACGTCCGTCCCCACGCCGGGGCGGCACCGTGGGCGGCGTCCAACGCGAGGTCGATGTCGGCGGCAGTGCCGCGGGCCACCTCGGTGAACGTCTTGCCGTTGACCGGCGACGGATTCTCGAAGTACTGGCCGCCGCTCGGCGCGACCCATTCACCGCCGATGAAGTTCTCGTATCGGCTCTCGACGGTGACGGGGCTGTCCGACTGGCCAGGGGCGGAAAATACCGGCATTGGGCGGATCTCCTTTATCGACGACGGGCGACGTCCGATCCCCGGACTCGGGACCATGCCGGCAGGTTAGGCCGGCCGACGTTGCAACCACGCTGCAAGCCCGCGGCTCAGGCGCGGGCCGGCGGCACCCGCAGCTGGGCGTCGATCCGGGCGGCCTCGGCTGCGGCCAGGGTCCGCAGCGGGGACCAGGTGGGCAGTGCGGCCGCCTGCCGCTGCCACATCTCGAGGTCGCCGGCCCCCCAACGGCACCTCGTCCAGGCGACCATCAATTCCGGCTCGCCCGCGGCGAGGATGGCCGCCCGCAACTCGCCGTGCAGCCGATCGCGGGCCTCGACCACTCCGGGCGCAACGGACTGCGGCAGGAGCGGCCCCACGTAGAACTGCACGGCCTCGCGCAACCGGCCGGCGGCCAGCTCGGCATGAACGCGGTGCCAGTCTCCTTCCACGTCGGCCGTGAGTCGATAAGGCCGGGACTGCAGGACGTCACCGCCCAGCAGCGAGCGCAACCGAACCAGTTCGGCCCGCAGGGTCGACGTCACCGCCGCGGCGTCGTCCGGGTAGACCTCGATCGCGAGTTGGTCACCGGTCAGCCCGCCGCCATTGTCGGCCAGGACCACCATGATCTCGCTGTGGCGCGGGCTCAGGTGCACCGTCCGGTTGCCCACGTGCGCATGGCCGTCCAGGCGGCCCAACCCCTGCAGACGCAGCGCCGCCCGGGGCCGTGGGCTCCGCCGCGACGGGACGCGGGGGCGCGACCCCAACGGCGTAGCGCGGACGCGAGGACGCCGGCCCTCGACCGCCGCGATGCGGGCGAGCTCTGCTTCGGCCATCCGGGCCCCGGCCCGCACCATGGCGAGCGTCTGCGGGGACGCCACGTCCGGGCCGCCGGTGATGTCGACGATGCCGAGGATCGCCTGGGACTGGGGATCGTGGATCGGCGCCGCGGTACAGCTCCACCGCTGAACCGCGCGCGCGTAGTGCTCGGCCGTGCGGATTTGAACCGCCTGGTCGAGCCGAAGCGCGGTCCCGGGGGCGTTGGTGCCGGCGTGGCGTTCGTCCCACAACGCGCCCTCGACGAAGTTGATCGCCTCGACCCGGCGCAGGACGCCGGGCGGCCCGCACACCCAGAGCAGGTGCCCGCTGGCGTCCCCCACCGCCATGACGCAGTCGCAGTCCTCGGCGGCTCGGCCCAGCACGTCGTAGAGCAGCGGGAAGACCCGGGCCAGACGGTGCTCGGCCCGGTAGGCCGACACTTCCCGGGACTCGAGCGCCACCGGGGCGACCGTCGCGTCGGCGTCGATTCCCGCCGCCGCCGAACGCAGCCAGGATTCGGCGACGATGGGACGCATCCGATCGGGCACCGTACCGGAGTCGAGGAAGGCCAGCAC
>JALZBL010000163.1 GCA_030947395.1 Actinomycetota bacterium
GCTGAAGGCCCGCTACCGGGCCGAGGTAGTTCCGGCCCTTCAGAAGCAGTTCTCCTACGTCAACCCGATGCAGATTCCCGGTCTGGTCAAGGTCGTCGTCAACATGGGCGTAGGTCAGGCAGCCAAGGACGCCAAGTTGATGGACGGAGCCGTCCGCGACCTCACCCTGATCACCGGCCAGAAGCCGTTGATCCAGAAGGCGCGCGTGTCGATCGCCCAGTTCAAGCTGCGCGAGGGTCAGCCGATCGGCGCCAAGGTCACCTTGCGCGGAGATCGGATGTGGGAGTTTCTGGACCGGCTGCTGTCGCTCGCGCTGCCGCGCATCCGGGACTTCCGCGGCCTGTCGGACCGCCAGTTCGACGGCCACGGCAACTACACCTTCGGCCTGACCGAGCAGTCGATGTTTCACGAGATCGACCCCGACTCGATCGACCGTCCACGCGGCATGGACATCACCCTGGTGACCACGGCCAAGACCGACGACGAAGGCCGAGCGCTCCTGCGGGCCCTCGGCTTCCCGTTCAAGGAGAACTGAGCACCATGGCCAAGAAGGCTCTAGTCAACAAGGCGGCGGCCAAGCCGCGCTTCGCGGTACGGGGCTACACCCGGTGTCAGCGCTGCGGGCGTTCGCAGGCGGTCTACCGCAAGTTCGGACTCTGTCGAATCTGCCTGCGCGAGATGGCGCACGCCGGGGAGCTGCCCGGCGTCACCAAGAGTTCCTGGTGATTTCGCAGTTCGAGGCGGTCCCGGGCCGCCCGCGGCTCGCAATTCGTAATCAGCAGTGCCGATCAGGCAAACTGATCGGCTGGAGCACCACCACTTCGCGGCAGGCCCCGGCACCGCGCCGGCTGGAACCCCCACGAGAAGGGCACGACCTCGCATGACCATGACCGATCCGATCGCCGACATGCTCACCCGGCTGCGCAACGCCAACTCGGCCTACCACGACACCGTGGCGATGCCGCACTCCAAGCTCAAGGGCCACATCGCCGAGATCCTGCAACAGCAGGGTTACGTCGCCGGCTTCCACGTCGCCGACGCGACCGATGGCCCCGGCAAGGTCCTCACCGTGGACCTCAAGTACGGGCCGAACCGCGAGCGCAGCATCGCCGGGGTCAAGCGCGTTTCCAAGCCCGGCCTGCGGGTCTACGCCAAGTCCACCGGCATGCCGCGCGTACTCGGCGGTCTCGGCGTCGCGATCCTGTCCACGTCGTCCGGCCTGCTCACCGACAAGCAGGCCGCCAAGCAGGGTGTAGGTGGGGAAGTCCTCGCCTACGTCTGGTAGGGCAGGAGACACCATGAGCCGTATCGGAAGGCAACCGGTCGTCGTCCCCAGCGGCGTCGACGTCAAGATCGACGGGCAGGCGGTGACCGTGAACGGCCCGAAGGGCACGCTGTCGCACGTCGTGGCCGAGCCGATCACCGTCAGCAAGGGTGAGGACGGAGAACTGGCCGTCCAGCGTCCGGACGACGAGCGCCAGTCGAAGGCTCTGCACGGGCTCTCGCGCACCCTGATCGCCAACATGGTCACCGGCGTCACCGACGGATACACCAAGAACCTCGAGATCGTGGGCACCGGTTACCGCGTCACCGCCCGGGGCAGTGACCTCGAGTTCGCCCTCGGCTTCTCCCACCCCGTGTTGGTCCAGGCGCCGGAGGGGATTTCGTTCAGCGTCGAGAACGCGACCCATTTCACGGTAGGCGGGATCGACAAGCAGAAGGTCGGCGAGGTCGCCGCCAACATCCGCAAGCTGCGCAAGCCCGACCCCTACAAGGGCAAGGGAGTGCGGTACGCCGGCGAGGTCGTTCGCCGCAAGGCCGGAAAGACAGGTAAGTAACCACATGAGCGCCAGCAACGTCCTCAAGACCGCCCGCCGCGGGGCCGGAGTGTCCGCCCAGCGCCGGGTGGCCAAGTCGCGTCGGCACTTCCGCCTGCGCAAGAAGGTGGTCGGCACGGCCGAGCGGCCGCGCCTGGTCGTCACCCGCAGCTCCCGGCACCTGTTCGTCCAGGTCGTCGACGACGCCCGGGGGGTCACCCTCGCTTCGGCCTCGACGTTCAAGTCGACCCGCGACGGGGAGTCCGGCGACAAGACGGCCCAGGCGGCGGCCCTTGGCCGCGTGCTGGCCGAGGCGGCCCGATCGGCCGGCGTCAGCAAGGTCGTGTTCGACCGCGGCGGCGCCACGTACACCGGTCGGATCGCGGCCTTCGCCGACGCCGCCCGCGCAGCTGGTCTGGAGTTCTAAGTGATCAACCCAACGATTGAAGGTAACGGCTCATGACCGCACCACAGCGCACCGGGCGTACCGGCGGCGGTGAGCGCGGTGGCAACGACCGCCGCGACCGCCGCGACGGTGGCCGCGGAGGCCCCCGCGAGGAACGCAGCACCCATCTCGAGCGGGTGGTGAAGATCAACCGCGTCGCCAAGGTGGTCAAGGGTGGTCGCCGGTTCAGCTTCACCGCGCTGGTCGTCGTCGGCGACGGCGACGGCACCGTGGGCGTCGGCTACGGCAAGGCTAAGGAGGTTCCGGCCGCCATTGCCAAGGGCGTCGAGGAGGCCAAGAAGAACTTCTTCCGGGTCCCCCGCATCCAGCAGACGATCCCGCACCCGGTGCAGGGCGAGGCCGCGGCCGGGGTCGTGCTGCTCAAGCCGGCCAGCCCGGGTACCGGAGTCATCGCCGGCGGGCCGGTGCGGGCCGTGCTGGAGTGCGCCGGGATCCACGACGTGCTGAGCAAGTCCCTCGGTTCGGACAACCCGATCAACATCGTCCACGCCACGGTCGAGGCCCTCAAGCAGCTCGTTCGCCCGGAGGAGGTCGCCGCTCGCCGGGGGCTGCCGCTGGAGGATGTGGCGCCGGCGGGGCTGCTGCGGGCGCGGGCCGGCCAGGGGGCGTGATCGCCGTGACCCAGCTCAAGGTGACCCAGGTCAAGTCTGGGATCGGTAACAAGCAGAATCAGCGCCAGACGCTGCGCTCGCTCGGACTCAAGCGGGTGCACGACGTCGTGGTGAAGGAGGACCGCCCGGAGATCCGGGGCATGGTCCACACCGTCCGTCACCTGGTGACGGTCGAGGAAGTCGACTGACATGAGCGATTCACTTCTGAAGGTGCACCACCTGCGTCCGGCGCCCGGGGCCCACACCAAGAAGACCCGGGTGGGGCGCGGACAGGGCTCGAAGGGCAAGACCGCCGGGCGCGGCACCAAGGGCACCAAGGCCCGCTACCAGGTCCCCGCGAGCTTCGAGGGCGGCCAGATGCCGATTCACATGCGGCTGCCCAAACTGAAAGGGTTTCGTAACGCCTTCCGGGTGCCCTACCAGGTGGTCAACCTGGCCCGCCTGGCCGAGCTGTTCCCCTCCGGCGGCGCGGTGAGTGTCGACGAGCTGGTTGCCGCCGGGGCGGTCCGCAAGGGCGCGCCGGTGAAGGTCCTGGGTGACGGGGATCTGGGCGGCGTGGGCCTCGAGGTAACCGCCGACGCGTTCTCCGCCTCGGCCCGGGAGAAGCTGGCCGCAGCCGGGGGTTCGGCGACCACCCGGTGAGGGCCGGACGTGGTCAGGGTGCTCTGGTCCCGACTCCTGGGGCCGCCTGGGTCGCTCGTGAAGAACCCGGCCCGGCCCGCGGACTGTAGAGTCCGCGTCATCGATGTGACGGCAGGCCACTGCCGTCGGGGCACCGGGCAGCACCGTCGCCGGAGCACCGAGACCGACAACCGACCCGAGCCCGGGGCCGCCCCCAGGCGACATACTGCGCAGGAGGACTTGTGCTCAGCGCCTTCGCTTCGGCGTTCCGGACGCCGGATCTGCGCAAGAAACTGCTCTTCACGCTGGCCATCATCGTGCTGTACCGCCTCGGCGCCTCGGTACCTACCCCGAACACCAGCACGCCGGCCATCCGGTTCTGCCTGAACCAGGCCAACGCCGGCGACACCAAGAACGTATATGCGCTGATCCAGCTGTTCTCCGGTGGTGCGCTGCTGCATCTGTCGGCGTTCGCGCTCGGGATCATGCCCTACATCACGGCGAGCATCATCATCCAGTTGCTGGTGGTGGTGATTCCCCGCTTCGAGCAACTGAAGAAGGAAGGCCAGTCCGGCCAGCAGAAGTTGACGCAGTACAGCCGCTACCTGACGATCGGCCTGGCGATCCTGCAGTCGACCGGTTTCATCGCGCTGGCCCGCTTCGGCAACCTCTTCCCCAACTGCCAGCAGAACATCCTCTACAAGAACGACGACATCTTCACGCTGTCGGTGATGGTCGTGTGCATGACCGCGGGCACCGCGGTGATCATGTGGTTGGGCGAGCTGATCACCGACAAGGGCATCGGCAACGGGATGAGCGTGCTGATGTTCAGCTCGATCGCGGCCCGTATTCCGAGCGAGGGCAAGACGCTCTACACCAACGCCGGCGGGTTCAAGTTCTTCCTGATCCTGTGTCTCGGCATCGCGATCATCGCCGCGGTGGTGTTCGTCGAGCAGGCCCAGCGCCGCATCCCGGTGCAGTACGCCAAGCGCATGATCGGGCGCCGGATGTACGGCGGGACGTCGACGTACCTGCCGCTGAAGGTTAACGCGGCCGGGGTGGTCCCGGTCATCTTTGCCTCGTCGCTGCTCTACATCCCGCAACTGCTCACCCAGCTGCGCGCCAACTCGACCTCCAGCTTCCAGTTGTGGGTGCAGAACCACCTCAACGATCCCTCGGACTGGGTGCACAACGTCCTGTATCTCGTGTTGATCGTCTTCTTCACCTTTTTCTACGTGGGCATCACGTTCAACCCGGTCGAGCGGGCCGATGACATGAAGAAGTACGGCGGCTTCATTCCGGGCATCCGCCCGGGTCGGCCCACCGCGGAGTACCTGCAGTACGTCCTGAACCGCATCACCTGGCCGGGTGCCCTGTACCTGTCCGTCATCGCGGTGCTGCCCAACTTCTTCTTCGCCTTGACCAGCGGCAACAACCAGAACTTCCCCTTCGGTGGCACCGCGGTGTTGATC
>JALZBL010000164.1 GCA_030947395.1 Actinomycetota bacterium
CCGAGGCCGACCACGCCGCGCTGGTCGAGGCGGTGGACCGCGGGATCCTGCCGGTCGAGCGCGGGATCTGAGCGCCGCTCGATCGGGTGATCGGGCGTCAAACGGCCGTGGATCGGTGTATCGGGGATCGGTGGATCGATCAGGTCACCGGGCGCCGAGACCGGCCACCGCCTCGGCCAGGGAGATGACGTCGGCGTACTTGGCGTCCAGGTCGGCCAGGTTCGCCTCATGGATGGCCAGGGTGCGATCGCCGCAGGCCTCGCCCACCACCAGCGGGCGGAAGCCGTGCTGGATCGCGTCGGTGGCGGTGGCCCGCACGCAGCCGGACGTGGAGACGCCGGCCATGACCAGGGTGTCCACCCCGGCCGCAGTGAGCGTCGCGGCGAGCGAGGTGCCGAAGAAGGACGACGCGTACTGCTTGAGCACGACGACCTCGTGCGGGTGCGGTGCCACCTCGGGCACCAGGGCACCGAGGCCACCGCCCGTCCCTTCGGCGAGTACGCGCAGGCCCGGCACCTTCTGCACGAACCGGCCGCCGTCCACTGCACCGGGTTGGTAGACGACGCGGCTGTGCAGCACGGGGACTGCGGACGAACGGGCCGCGGCGAGCAGATCGGCGCACCGGTGCACGGGTTCGCGGGTGCCGAGGTCGAACGGGCTGCCCGGGCTGAAGTAGGCCTCCATCAGGTCGATCAGCAGCAGCGCCGGGTGGCGCCCCCAACCCAGCCGGGCGCCGAAGGCCCCAACCGCCGCCACAACCGCCCCCGCCGCCGGAACCGCCGCCGCCGGGTCCGGATCCGGCGCGGTCACGTCCAGACCGGCTGCTTCGGCGCCGGTAGCCCCGTCTCCTCCTCGCACCGGGCCAGTATCTCGGCCAGCGGCGGCCCCATGTCGAAGACCGGCAGCTCGCCCGCCCGCCCCTCGCGCCGGGCCGCCCGCAGCTGCTCGGTCGCCGGCGCGTCCACGGTGCCGTCGTCGCTGACGACCACGCCGTAGCGCCTCGCCCCGTCGGCACTCACCAGGCCCCGGCGAACTTCGGTCGCCACCAAGTCGACCGAGCGCTCCAGCGGATCGCCCCAGCCACCGCCACCCCAGGTGACGAAATGCAGCACATCACCCGGACCGACCGGCACGTCGTGGCACTTGCTCGGCAGCATCTGCCGCTGGCCGGCCGCCCGGTCGATCCACTTGCGTCCGCGGGCGCCGGGCTCCCCGCCGTTCACGCCCCACGGGTAGGTCAGCCAGCGGTCGTCGTGAATGGCGATCGTGCCGGGCTCGAGGAACTCATAAGCCACGTCCACCCCGTTGCCACCGCGGTGCAGTCCGGCGCCTCCGGTGTCGGTCACGGTCTCCCAGCGCTCGATGCGCAGCGGGTAGTAGGACTCGAGGAACTCGCACGGGATGTTGACGAAACTCGGCCAGAGGGAATGGCCGTCGGGACCGTCACCCAGCGGACGGCCGGGAATGCCGCCGAAGCCGATCGAGTAGAGCTGGAACCACTCCCCTTTCCGCTCACCGGTGCTGTAGTTGCCCGAATACATGAAGTGCGGCGACGAGGAGAAGCCGGCCGCGTTGAGCAGGGCCGGGTTGGTCTGCCCGAGCAACCCGCCGAACAGGTCGAACACCCGCCCGATGCCGTGGTTGCGGGCGTTCAGCGCGGCCGGGTGGTGCGGCTTCCAGAACGAGCCGTCCGGGATGACGACGTCGATTAGGGGGTAGAAGCCGTCGTTCCAGAGGATCTGCGGATCGGCCACGGTGATCATGTAGATCCCGAAGAACATCCGCACCAGGTTCTCGTTGATGTAGTAGTTGATCGGGCCTACCGCCTGCGGTGACGAACCGGTGAAGTCGAGCGTCACCTTGTCCCCGACCCGGGTCAGTGCGAGCTTCAGCTCGTACGGGCCGAAGCCGACCCCGTCGTCGCAGATGTAGTCGGTGAACGACAGGGTGCGGCCTTCCTCGAACACCATGTGCAGCAGGGTTTTCATGGCGTCGTGGTTGCGCAGCAACAGGGCGTCCAAGGCCGCGAGGTAGGTGGCCGTGCCGAACCGGGCGCACATCTCCTGCACCCGCCGGGTCGCCGTGCGGCAGGCCGCGACCAGCCCGTTGAGGTCGGCCCGGTTCCAGTCCGGAACCCGGACCTGGTTGAGGATGATCCGCAGCGCGTCCTCGTTGGCCACGCCGTCGGCGAAGAGCTTGAACGGCGGGATCACCACGCCCTCTTCATAGATCGTCTTGGCGTCGGTCGGCATCGACGAAGGGGTCTTGCCGCCGACGTCGGACATGTGGCCGAACATCGAGGCCCAGCCGACCACGCGGGCATCGACGTAGATGGGCATCACGACCAACCAGTCGTTGGCGTGGCTGATCGCCGCGCCGCAGGCGTAGGGGTCCGAGGTGAGCAGCACGTCACCGTCACCGATGTTGCCCTCGAAGCCGTCGAGGAAGTCGGGGATCGACAGGCCGAACTGGCCGACCACCATCTTCCCGGACGGATCGGCGATGAGCGGGAACTCGTCGTGCTGCTCGCGGATTCCCGGCGAGAGCGCAGTGCGGAACAGCACCTCGTCCATCTCGTAACGGGCGTTGCGCAGCGCGTTCTCGATCAGGTCGAGCGTGACCGGATCGACGTCGACCGCCTCGAGGGGGGTCGAGGTGTCCTGGATGACGTTGGCCATGGGTCAGTCCTCCAACGGACGGATCAGCAGGCTGCCGGTGGGATCGGTGGTGGCGGCGTGTCCGGGAAGGATCAGCGTGGTCGAGTCCATCTCGATGACGATCGCCGGTCCGATGATCACGTCACCGGCCTCCAGCGCGGCGCGATCGTAGAGGGCGGCGTCGGTGAAATCTCCGTCGACGAAGATCCGCGCGGTCCCGGTCCGCGCCGCCATCGGATCGCCGTCGCCCTCGGCCAGCGCGGTCGCAGCCACGCGTGGTCGCGGGCCGGTGACGGTCGCCCGGGCGTTGACCAGCTCGTGGTCTCCGCTCAGGGTGAAAGAGAAAAGCCGCTGGTGTTCGGTGTCGAACCGTTCGGCCAGCCGGGCCAGGGCCGAGTCGGCGTCATCGAGCCAAGCCGGGTCGACGTCGACCGAGATGTCGTTGCCCTGGCCGAAGTAGCGAACGTCCACCTGATAGCCGACCGACTGGGTGTCGGCCTTGATGCCCTGCGCGGTGAGCCGGTCGCAGGCGTCGGAGGACAGCCCGGTCAGGATCGCGCCGAGCTCGGCCCCGCTGAGGTCGGCGAAGCGGCGCAGGCAGGTGCGGGCCGACTCGTCCCGCGGCGACGTGGTGGCGTCGCCGAGCGCGCAGAGAACGCCGGGCGACGGCGGGACGATCACCGGCCAGGCTCCGGTCAACCGGCCGAGCGCGTTGGCGTGCAGCGGGCCGGCGCCGCCGAACGCGATGAGGGCGAAGTCGCGCGGGTCGTAGCCCTGCTGGACGCTGACCAGCCGCAACCCGCCCAGCATGTTCTCGTTGACGATGTCCACGATGCCGGCGGCGGCCGCCTCGGCGCTCGCCAGGCCCATGGCGTCGGCGACGCCCTGGACCGCGCGCCGCGCGGCTTCCACGTCGAGGCTGACCTCGCCGCCGGCCAGCGTGGCCGGCAGGTAGCCGAGCACCAGGTTGGCGTCGGTGACGGTCGGCTCGGTACCGCCGCGCCCGTAGGCGGCCGGCCCGGGGTCGGCTCCGGCCGACTGCGGACCGACCCGCAGGGCCCGGGTGAGCGGTGGGACGTGGGCGATGGAACCACCGCCCGCACCGACCGTGCGCACGTCCACCGCGGACGCTCGCACGGTGAGGTCACCGACCTTCGTCTCCCGCCCGATGCGCGGTTGCAGTCCCTGCACCAGCGCGATATCGGTGGACGTCCCACCCATGTCGAAGGTCAGCAGATCCTTGTGCCCGGTCGGTTCGGCCACCCACACCGCGCCCGTCACGCCACCGGCCGGGCCCGAAAGCAGCAGGGTCACCGGCGCGTCGACCGCCGCGTCGGACGTGGCCAGGCCGCCGTCGCTGCGCAGGATCGACAGGCCGCCGCCGACTCCTTCGCCGGCCAGCTGCTCGGCCAGGCTGCGGGTGTAGCGGGCGACCTGGGGCTGCACGTAGCCGTTGGCCACCGTGGTCAGCGCCCGCTCGTACTCCCTCATCTCCGGCAGCACGACCGAGGACAGCGAAATCGGCACGCCGGGTAGCTCCTCGGCGGCCAGCTCGGCGATCCGGCGTTCGTGCGCGTCGTTGGCGAAGGCGTTGATCAGCGAGACGGCGAGGGCCTCCACTCCGGTCAGCTTCCGCAGGGCGACGCGGGTGGCGTCCTCGTCCAGTTCGCGCACCACCGTGCCGTCGGAGGCGACCCGCTCGGGAACCTCGACGGTGTTCTCGAGCGCCGCGAGGGGCTCGGGCTTCGGCCAGATGATCCAGCCGGCCAGTCCGCCAGGCACGAAGGAGCGCGCGATCTGCAGCACCTGCCGGAAGCCCTGGGTGGTGATCAGCCCGACCTTGGCCCCCTTGCCTTCGAGGATCGCGTTGGTGGCGACGGTGGTGCCGTGCAGAACGTGCCCGATCGCCGACCGGGGCACCCCGGCCTCGGCGCAAGCCTGGTCGATGCCGTGCAGCACCCCGACCGACTGGTCGTGCGGCGTCGAGGGCGTCTTGGCCCGCCAGGTGGTGCCAGTGTCTTCGTCCACGAGCAGCACGTCGGTGAACGTCCCGCCGACGTCCACTCCTAGTCGATAGCTCATCGGGCTCGCCCTTCCGCAGCAGGTTCAGATGATGTGCTCGGCGCGCAGGCGGGTCAGCTCGGCGTCGTCGAGGCCGAGCAGGCCGCCCCAGACCTCCTGGTTGTGCTCGCCCAGCTCGGGCCCGACCGTCCGGACCAACCCCGGGGTGCGCGACAGTTTCGGCGCGACGTTCTGCATGGGTAGTGACCCGAACCGCCGGTGCGGCACCCGTACGATCGCTTCCCGCGCCGCGAAGTGTGG
>JALZBL010000165.1 GCA_030947395.1 Actinomycetota bacterium
GCGCCGAGCCGGGCTTGAGGCCGGTGTGAGCGCACCGGCCGGTACGGTGTCGAGCGTGCGCATCGGGCTCAATCTCGGCTACTGGGGGATGGGCAACGATTCCGACAACTTGGCCCTGGCCGTCGAGGCCGAGACCCTGGGGTTCAGCGTGGTGTGGGCGGCCGAGGCCTACGGCTCCGACGCGCCGACGGTGCTCGCCTACGTCGCCGCCCGGACCGAGCGCATCGACGTCGGCAGCGCCGTCATGCAGATTCCGGCCCGCAGCCCGGCCATGACGGCCATGACCGCGGCCACCCTGGACACGCTGTCCCGGGGCCGGTTCCGCCTGGGCCTCGGGATCTCCGGTCCACAGGTCAGCGAGGGATGGCACGGGGTGCGGTTCGAGCCGCCACTGGCTCGCACCCGGGAGTACGTCGACATCGTGCGCCTGGCCCTGGACCGCCGCCGGGTCGCCTACACCGGTGCCCATTACCAGCTGCCGCTGCCCGACGGCCCTGGCCGGGCGCTGAGGCTGACCATCCATCCGGTCCGGGAAGGGCTGCCGATCTACCTCGCCGCCGTGGGGCCGAAGAACGTCGAGTTGGCCGGGGAGATCGCCGACGGCTGGCTCGGGATCTTCGTCGCGCCGCGCTCGGCCCCGGATCAGGTGGCGCAGCTACGCGCCGGGCGCAAGCGGCGTGGGGACGGCAGCCGGGATCTGAGCGACTTCGACGTGGTCGCGTCGGCGCCGCTCGTCATCGGCGAGGACGTCGAGGCCTGCGCCGCACCGATCCGGGGCTACGCCGCGCTCTACCTCGGGGGCATGGGTAGCCGCACCGCGAACTTTTACCACGCCCAGGCGACGCGGATGGGATACGGTCCGCAAGCCGACGCGGTCCAGGACCGCTATCTTGATCGCGACCACCAGGGGGCCGCGGCCGCGGTCCCGCTCGAGTTTATCGACTCCACGAGTCTGCTCGGCCCGGTACCCCGGATCGCCGAGCGGATCGCCGAGTTGTCCGAAGCGGGAGTGACCACCGTGTCCGTGACGCCGCACGCGCCCACCTTGCCCGAGCGGCTCGAGGCCCTGCACGGTGTCGCCGCCGCGCTCGAGCAGTCGGGCACCGGATGAACCTCGGTCAAGCGGTCGTCTACGGCATTGTGCAGGGGCTCACCGAGTTCCTCCCGATCTCCTCCAGCGCCCACCTGCGCATCGTCCCGGCGCTGTTCGGGTGGAAGGACCCGGGTGCGGCGTTCACCGCGGTGATCCAGCTGGGCACGATGCTCGCCGTCGTCCTGTACTTCTGGCGCGAGCTGGTGAACATCACCGTCGGCTTCATCCGTGGGGTCTTCGACCGCACGGCCCGCGGGTTGGAGTTCCGCCTCGGGCTGTACCTCATCCTGGCCACCATCCCGGTCGGACTGTTGGGATTCATCTTCCGCCACCAGATCGAAACCGGTGCCCGCAATCTCTGGCTGATCGCGTCCACCCTGATCGTGCTGGCGCTGGCGCTGCTGGCCGCCGAGCGGGTTTCCACCCGCGACCGGGGCGAGGAGGAGCTGAACCGAACCGACGCCGTGGTCGTCGGTCTGGCCCAGGCGCTGGCCCTCGTACCGGGGGTCTCACGCTCCGGTGCGACCATCACCGGTGGCCTGTTCCGTGGCCTGGACCGCCCAACGGCCGCGCGGTTCTCGTTCCTGCTGTCAATACCGGCGGTGGTCGCGTCCGGGCTGTTCGAAGCCCGTCACTTCGGCGAAGCCGGGGGACCGGGGATCGGCGTCACCGTCATCGCGACGATCATCTCCTTCGCCGTCGGGCTGGCCTCGATCGTCTGGTTGCTGCGCTACATCACCCACCATTCGACCGTGATCTTCGTGATCTACCGGGTAGCGCTCGGTGTGCTGCTGCTTGCCCTGCTGGCCACCGGCGTTGTCAACGCGACGTGAGCACCGTCCTTCTCGTCCGGCACGGCCTGACCGCCCTGACCGGGCCCGTCCTGGCCGGCCATACTCCCGGCCTGCACCTCGACGAGCGCGGCGTGGCCCAGGCCGCCGCAGTCGCGAGCCGGATCTCGCCGCTCCCGCTGGCCGCGATCGTGACGAGTCCGCTCGAGCGCTGCGTCGACACGGCCGAGACCATCGCCGCCGCGCAGCGCGGCGCGGGACGCGAGCCGGCCTGGCACGTCGAGGAACGGATCGTCGAGTGCCGCTACGGCGACTGGACCGGCCAGGCCATCAGCGCGCTGGCCAAGGACCCGATGTGGAAGATCGTGCAGCAGGAGCCCAGCGCCGCGGTGTTCCCAGGCGGGGAGTCGTTGCGGGCGGTGCAGAGTCGCGCCGTGGACGCGGTGCGCGGATGGGACGCCGTACTGGGCGCAGACGCGGTGTGGGTGGCCTGCAGTCACGGTGATGTCATCAAGGCGGTCCTGGCCGACGCGCTCGGCCTGCACCTCGACCAGTTCCAGCGCATCGTGGTCGACCCGTGCTCGGTGTCGGTTGTGCGCTACACGCCGGGGCGCCCGTTCGTGCTGCGCAGTAACGATTCCGGGGGGGACCTGTCGTTCCTGGTGCCGGCGAAACGGCGGCGGGGGCGGCGCAGGGAGGCCGACGCGACGGTCGGAGGCGGCTCCGGCGCGGGGGCGGTCTGAGCCCGATCGCGTCTGCGCGCCCCGTGGTCCACCCCCCTTTAGACTGGCGGCGATGCCTCGTCAGCTGTACTTCTTCGACCGCCCTCGGCGCTTCGTCGCCGGCACCGTCGGCCTGCCCGGCGAGCGGACCTTCTTCCTGCAAGCGACCGACCAGAACCGGGTGGTCAGCGTGTCGCTGGAGAAGCAACAGGTGCAGGTGCTGGCCGAGCGGCTGGAGGAGATGCTGCTGCAGCTCTCGCAGCGCACCGGAGTGCCGATGCCGCCGGCGGCCGCCACCGACACCGAGTCCCTGAGCCAACCGATCGACGAGGAGTTTCGGGTGGCCGCCCTGGGCCTGGCCTGGGACGCCGACGCCGGCCAGGTCCTCATCGAGGCCCAAGCCGCAGCCGAAGACGCCGAGACCGCCGAGGCCACGTTGCTCGAAGACGTCGACGAGGGCCCCGACGCGCTGCGGGTGCGGATCGCGCCGGACCAGGCGCTGGCCTTCGCCGAACGGGCCCGCCGCATCCTGGCCGCCGGTCGGCCGCAGTGCCCGCTGTGCAACCTGCCGCTGGATCCGCAGGGTCACGTCTGCCCCCGGCAGAACGGCTACCGTCGCGGGGCGACCTACGGTGCGCCCTGAGCCGGCCAACCAGGGTCCGGCCGGTGAACTGGTGGCCGACGGTGACCTGACCGCGGCCGTTGCCCTCGAGAACACCGCAGCGCTCGAGCTCCTGCGGCACGGCCGGATCACCGTCGAGGGTCAGGTCGTCGACGCCTCGAACGCCACCTTGTACGTGGGCATCGAGGGTGACGGCATCCGGGCGGCCGGCGCCTACAAGCCGGTGGCGGGCGAACGACCGCTATGGGACTTCCCGGACGGCACCCTGGCCGGGCGGGAGGTCGCGGCCTACTGCGTTTCGGCAGCCACCGGCTGGGACGTCATACCGCCCACCGTCCTGCGCGACGGCCCGTTCGGACCGGGGATGGTCCAGCTCTGGATCGAGACGGCGCCGCTGGACGTCCGCAGCCTGCTGCGCGGCGGTGACCGGCGGCTGCGCCGGATTGCGGTCCTCGACTCAGTGATCAACAACGGTGATCGCAAGGGCGGTCACCTCCTTCCGACCGCCGACGGACGCCTCTACGGCATCGATCACGGCGTGAGCTTCAACGTGGACGACAAGCTGCGCACCGTCATCTGGAACTGGGCCGGCGAAGCGCTCGCCGAGGAGGAGGTCGACGTCCTGAGCACGGTCCGGACCGCGCTGGACGGTGCGCTCGGTGAGCGGCTCGCCGAGCACCTCACCCGCGCCGAGGTCCGCCGGACGCGCCAGCGAGTCGTGCGGCTGCTGCGCTCGGGCTGCTTGCCGATGCCGTCCTCCCAGTGGCCGCCGGTGCCCTGGCCGGCGATGTGACCGGTCTCCCCGGGGCGGCTGACGCGCTCAGCGCTCGACCTGCGCGGCCAGTCGCTGCAGGCTCCGCTCCAGGTTGCGTCGCACCGGGCCGGCCCGGAAGGTCCAGCGCAGGAACCACTGGTGGTGGGCGTCGCTCGGATCCCACTCCTCGCGCACGAGCGTCCCGCCCGCGGTAGGGGTGAGCCGGTAGCGCCAGACGTGGCCGTTGAAGTGGCGCCAGGCCAATTGGCGGCCCTCCTCGAACTCCACCACCCGATTGGTTATCTGGTAGGCCACGCCGATCTTCATGTCCATCCCGAAGCGGTCGCCGTTCGACAGGCGCGTCGGGTTGCCGGCGTGGGACTGGCGCACCGATCCGTCGCCGGAGATCACCGGGTGCTGGTTCGGGTCGGCCAGGAGTTCGAAGATGCGCGGCGCATCCGAGTGCACCAACCGTTGGGCGGAGATCACGGACATCGCCATGCCACCCAGTGTGTCAGCCCTCCATCGGCCCGGCGCTATTGATCGTCCGGCCGGCCTCGTCCGGCGCGCTGCATCGACGCCGCGGGCCAATCCGACTAGTTTGGCCCCACCTGGTTGAGCGTCCAGCCACCCTGCGAGCGCGGTCTACTCCAACCGGAGCGGCTCACCAACAGATCAGGAGAACCACATGTTCGGCCTCATCGTCAGTCTCATCATCATCGGCCTCATCGCCGGGGCGGTAGCGCGCCTCATCATTCCCGGCAAGCAGGACCTCAGCATCGGCGCCACGATTCTCATCGGCATCGTCGGCTCGTTCGTCGGCGGCTTCCTGGGGTACCTGCTCTTCCACAAGGACAACGGCTTCTTCCAGCCGTCGGGCATCTTCGGCTCGATCATCGGCTCGGTCATCGTGCTGCTGGTGTACCTGCGCTTCGGCAACCGGAACAAGGCGATCACCCGCTGAGCTGACGCCCGCCTCCAAGCGGTAGCGGGCCG
>JALZBL010000166.1 GCA_030947395.1 Actinomycetota bacterium
GCGCGGCACCGCCTGGGCCGTCGCTGGGCCGCAACGGTGACCACCGACGGTTTGATCGTCATCGACAAGCCCGCCGGCATCACCTCGCACGACGTGGTGGCCCGCGTGCGGCGAATCGTCGGCAGCCGGAAGGTCGGCCACGCCGGCACGCTGGACCCGATGGCGACCGGTGTACTGGTGCTCGGCGTAGCCGGTGGTACCCGGCTGCTGACCCATCTGGTGCTCACCGCGAAGAGCTACCGCGCGACCATCCGGCTCGGCGCAGCGACCACCACCGATGACGCCGAGGGCGAGCCGATCGGGGGGTCGTCGGCCGCCGGTGTGGACGAGAACCACGTGCGGGCCGGGCTGGCCGCGCTCACCGGAG
The DNA here is from genome assembly GCA_030947395.1 of Actinomycetota bacterium. GTDB lineage: Bacteria > Actinomycetota > Actinomycetes > Mycobacteriales > Jatrophihabitantaceae > JALZBL01. The sequence continues at coordinate 368 of JALZBL010000166.1, forward strand.
TCATCCGGCAGGTTCCCTCGAGTGTCTCGGCGATCAAGGTCGACGGCCGGCGCGCCTACGCCCGCGTCCGGGCCGGAGAGGTGGTGGAGCTGGCCGCCCGTGAGGTGACGATCAGCCGGTTCGAGCTGCGCGGGCTGCGCCGGCCGAGCCCCGACCGGCTGGATCTGGAGGTGGCGGTCGACTGCTCGGCCGGTACCTACGTGCGCGCGCTGGCCCGCGACCTCGGCGCCGGTCTCGGGGTCGGCGGCCACCTCACCGCGCTCCGCCGCACCCGCGTCGGGCCGTTCACGGTGGGCGAAGCCCTGACGCTGGAGGACCTGGCCGGCCGGCCCGACCCGGTCACGCTGCCGCTGGCCGAGGTGGTGCCGCGCCTGATGCCGACCCGGGTGGTCACCGCGGCCGAGGCCGACCAGCTCTCCTACGGTCGGCCGCTGCCCGGTACCGGCGTGGTCGGCCTGCACGCTGCCGTGCTCGACGGTACCGTCGTGGCGCTGCTGCACGCGGACGATCCCGACGCAGGCGGCAACGCGCCGGCGCGTCCGGTTCTGGTCTGGCGGGCCCGCGGCTGAGGGCGATCGAGCCCAGGGGCGAGCCGGGGCCCCGTTGGCCGCCGCAAGTAGGCTGCGCCATCGTGCGGCGATGGAACCAGCTCGACGAAGTGGGCGGCCTCGACGCCGGCTCGGTCGTCACGATCGGGGTGTTCGACGGGGTGCACCTCGGTCACGCCGCGCTCATCGGTCGAGCCGTCGCTACCGCAATTGAGCGCTCGCTGCCGGCCGTCGTGATGACCTTCGACCCACACCCGGCGGCGGTCTTCGCACCGGACCGCGTCCCGCCGTTGCTGACCACGCCGATCCGCAAGGCCGAGCTGATCGCGGGGCTCGGTGTGGATGCGCTCCTGAGCCTGTCCTTCACCCCGGCGTTCGCGGCCCTGAGCCCGGCCGACTTCGTGGACGGCGTCCTGCACCGGGCTCTGCGCGCCCGGCAGGTCGTGGTCGGCCCGAACTTCACGTTCGGCCACCTCGCCGCTGGGACGGTGCCCGACCTGGAAGGCCTCGGCGCGGCGGCGGGCTTCGCCGTCGAATCGGTCGGCCTGGTCACCGCCGGGGCGCAGCGAGTGTCCTCGACCCGCATCCGGGGCGCCCTGGCCATCGGCGACGTGGAGTCCGTCGCCGCGCTGCAGGGTCGTCCGTACCGCGCGGACGGTCTCGTGGTGAACGGACAACAACGGGGTCGGGCCCTCGGCTACCCGACGGCGAACCTGGACCTACCGCCCGCCCTCGCCGTACCCGCCGACGGGGTTTACGCCGGGCGCGTCGTGCGGCTGAACCGCCACGGTGCGACCGTCGCCGCCCCACCCCTGGGCGTGGGGGCCATCTCGGTGGGGACCAACCCGACCTTCGCCGGCCAGGTGCGTACGGTCGAGGCCTTCGTGCTCGACTTCGACGGCGACCTCTACGGAGACCACCTGGGCGTGGAGTTCTGCTACCGGCTGCGCGGCCAGGAGAAGTTCGACTCACTCAACGCGCTGGTGGCCCAGATGGACGCCGATGTCGCCCGCGCCCGGGCGCTCGTGAGCCGGGAAGGGCGACCGGGCTGGTAGCCTGGAGGTGCCGACGCGGAGCGTGTGACCCGGATCCCGCCCACGTCGTGCAGCAGAGCGTGTGCCCCTCCTGCCGTGCTGACAACCGGTGGGGCGCGCCTGCACCGACCGCGGCGCCGCCGCACGAAGGAGCGAAGTCATGGCCCTGGCCAGCGACGTCAAAGCCCAGCTCATCTCCGAGCACGGTGCCACGAGCGCCGACACCGGATCTGCCGAGGTCCAGGTCGCGATGCTCTCGCGCCGGATCAGCGACCTCACCGAGCACCTCAAGTCGCACAAGCACGACCACCACAGCCGGCGCGGGCTGCTGCTCCTCGTCGGCCAGCGCCGCCGGCTGCTGAACTACCTGGCCCGCACCGACATCAACCGCTACCGCGCGATCATCGAAAAGCTCGGTCTGCGCCGCTAGAACTGCAACACCCGCCGGGTGCGCACCGAATTGCGCACACCGGCGCTACACGGGTGATCGTCGCCCTCCTGGGCAAGTGAGACGGTCCTCGGTAGTGGCCGCCGAACGCAGTCCGTTCGGTCGCTTCCATCGAAGACCGGCCCGGTTTACCCAGGTGAGCCGCCTCCAGCCGGGGCGCCCGGAGACGACGTCACGTGCAGCGCCCCGGCGTCCGCGCGGAGCAGAGACCTGCCCCGCTGACGAAGGAAAGAGGCTGACTTTCATGTCAGAGACAACCACCAGCGCCACCGATCACCCCATTGCGGCGACAACCGAAGACGGCGTGACCACGGCCATCGCCACCCTCGACAACGGCTCGTTCGGATCCCGCATCGTGCGGTTCGAGACCGGCCGGCTGGCCCGCCAGGCCGCCGGGTCCGTAGTGGCCTACCTCGACGACGACACGATGCTGCTCTCGGCTACCACCGCCTCCAAGAGCCCCCGCGAGCACCTGGACTTCTTCCCCCTCACGGTGGACGTCGAGGAACGCATGTACGCCGCGGGACGGATACCCGGCTCGTTCTTCCGTCGGGAGGGCCGCCCCAGCGAGGACGCGATCCTCACCTGCCGCCTCATCGACCGCCCGCTGCGCCCGACCTTCGTGAAGGGCCTGCGCAATGAGGTGCAGGTTGTCATCACCGTGATGGCGCTCAATCCGGACGACGCCTACGACGTGCTGGCCATCAACGCCGCGTCGGCGTCCACCCAGATCTCCGGGCTGCCGTTCAGCGGCCCGGTCGGCGGCACCCGGGTGGCTCTGATCGACGGCCAGTGGGTCGCGTTCCCCCGGGTCAGCGAGCTCGAACGGGCCACCTTCGACATGGTCGTGGCCGGCCGGCTGCTGCCCAGCGGCGATGTCGCCGTCATGATGGTCGAGGCCGAGGCGACCGAGCACGTCCTGGCCCTGACCGCGGCGGGAGCCACCCGGCCGACCGAGCAGGTCGTCGCCCAGGGGCTGGAGGCCGCCAAGCCCTTCATTGCCGAGCTGTGCCGCGCGCAGGCCGCGCTGGCCGACGTTGCGGCCAAGCCCACCGCCGAATTCCCGGTGTTTCTGGACTACCACGACGACGTGTTCGACGCCGTCGCGGCGGCGGGCACCGACCGGCTGGCCGAGGCCCTGACCCTCGCCGACAAACTGGAGCGTGAAGACGCCACCGACGCGCTGAAGGGCGAGATCAAGGCGGCCCTGGCCGAGCAGTTCGCCGGCCGTGAGGGCGAGGTCAGCGCCGCGTTCCGCTCGCTGAACAAGCAGCTGGTGCGCCAACGGATCCTGCGCGACAAGGTGCGCATCGACGGTCGCGGGCTGACCGACATCCGGACCCTCTCAGCCGAGGTCGAGGTACTGCCGCGAGTGCACGGTTCGGCGCTGTTCGAGCGCGGCGAGACCCAGATCCTCGGCGTCACCACCCTGAACATGCTGGGCCTGGAGCAGAAGCTCGACACCCTCTCGCCGACGCGCACGAAGCGCTACATGCACAACTACAACTTCCCGCCGTTCAGCACCGGTGAGACCGGCCGGGTCGGCTCGCCGAAGCGGCGTGAGATCGGCCACGGCGCGCTGGCCGAGCGCGCCCTGGTGCCGGTTCTGCCCAACCGCGAGGAGTTCCCCTACGCGATCCGCCAGGTCTCCGAGGCCCTCGGCTCCAACGGCTCCACCTCGATGGGCTCGGTCTGCGCGTCGACGCTGGCCCTGCTCAACGCCGGCGTGCCGCTGAAGGCGCCGGTGGCCGGCATCGCCATGGGCCTGGTTTCGGACACGGTCGACGGGGAAACCCGCTACGTGGCGTTGACCGACATCCTGGGCGCCGAGGACGCGTTCGGCGACATGGACTTCAAGGTCGCCGGGACGCGGGAGTTCGTCACCGCCCTGCAGCTCGACACCAAGCTCGACGGCATCCCCTCCGACGTGCTGGCCGGGGCGCTGACCCAGGCCCGTGACGCCCGGCTGCACATCCTCGACGTCATGGCCGAGGCGATCGACGAGCCGGACGAGATGAGCCCGTATGCGCCGCGGGTCACCGTGGTCAAGATCCCGGTGGACAAGATCGGCGCGGTGATCGGCCCCAAGGGCGCGATGATCAACGGCATCCAGGACGAGACCGGCGCCCAGATCAGCATCGAGGACGACGGCACGATCTACGTCGGGGCCGCCGACGGCGCCTCGGCCCAGGCCGCGGTGGACCAGATCAACGCCATCGCCAACCCGCAGATGCCCAAGGTCGGCGAGCGGTTCCTGGGCACGGTCGTCAAGACCGCGGCCTTCGGTGCCTTCGTCTCGCTGCTGCCGGGCAAGGACGGGCTGGTGCACATCAGCAAGCTGGGCAACGGCAAGCGGGTGGGCAAGGTCGAAGACGTGGTGAACGTGGGGGACAAGCTGCAGGTCGAGATCACCGAGATCGACGGCCGCGGCAAGATCAGCCTGGTTCCGGTGCGCGACGACGCCGTCGCCGCCGCTGCGGTCGGGTCCGCTCCGGCCGGCGCCGAGGTCTGATCGCCTCGCCACGACCCGATTCGCGACCCGACCTGATTCGCGACGGCGCCCGCATGATCCCTGACG
>JALZBL010000167.1 GCA_030947395.1 Actinomycetota bacterium
GCGCACGGCCCATCGTCGGGCGGGGCGACGGGCGCGCCCGCTTCGGCCGGCGCGGCGGCCCAGCCGTACGTGACGTCCCCCGCGCCGGCCACGCGGGGGGCGACGCACACATTGCAGGTGCCGGTGGAGCCGTCGACCACACCGGCCGGACCGGCCCAGCCGATCCGGGTGGTCGTGCGCCGCCTCGGTATCAGCAGCCCGCTGGAGAAGCTGCAGCTGCTGGCGGACGGTTCCCTGCAGTCACCAACCACGTTTCCCGTCGCGGGGTGGTTTGCCGCGGGGATCCGTCCCGGTGCGGTTGGACCTGCGGTTATCGCCGGGCACGTCGACTCGGTGGACGGGCCGGCCGTGTTCTACCGGCTGCGGGACATGGTTGTCGGCGACGACATCGCCGTGACCGACGCCCGCGGGACGACGCGCCACTTCCAGGTGACCGACATCCATCACTACCCGAAGACCCACTTTCCGACGGATGTGGTCTACGGCCCGACCGCGTTGCCGGTACTTCGGCTGGTCACCTGCACCGGCGAGTTCGACTTCGCCCACCGCAGCTACCTCGACAACCTGGTGGTCTCGGCCGAACTGGTGGCTCCCCGCGCCGGGTGAGCGCGAGGGCCGGCGGCGCGCCGGTCAGGACGGCGTGGCGGCCGGGATGCGCATGACGCCAGTCTGCGGGTCTTGCTCGACCGGCAGGTACAGCCGCTGGACGGCGACCAGGATCGCCTCGGCGACGACGTCGCGGTAGAGCGGATCGATGATTCGAGCGCGGTCCGCGGGCGAGGTCAGGTAGCCCGCCTCCACCCACACCGCCGGCATCCGGGTCGATCGCAGCAGTTCCCACGTCTTGGCGTGGATGCGGGCGTCGAGCATGGTGGTACGCGCGACGATCTCGCGCTGGACCAGGTCGGCCAACCGCTCACCGAGCGCGGACTCACTCGTCGCCGACCCGTAGTAGTAAGTCGCTACCCCATTGGGCAACGGCGACGGCGCGGCATCCAGGTGCAGGCTGATCACCAGATCGGCCCGCTGGTGGTTGGCGAATTGCGCCCGCTGGGCGACCGCGCTGCCGGTGGACGGGCCACGGGTCAGCCAGGTGGTGACCCCGACCGCGCTCAGCCGCCCCTCGAGGCGGGCGGCCAGATCCCAGACCAGGTCCGCCTCGCGCAGGCCGTCGACGACCGCGCCGGGATCCGTCCCGCCGTGGCTGGGGTCCACCACAACCCGCTTGCCCAACAGGTTCGGCCCGGCGTCGGCCACCGCGGCCAGGTCGCGCAGCAGTTGCGGACGTCCCCCCACGACGCGGCGGCCCAGCTGGTCGAGCGCGCGCAGGGTGGTTCCGGCGCAGATCCCGTCCGCGGGCAGGCCACTGTCGCGTTGAAACCCCCGCAGCGCCCGCTCGGTCAGCGGACCGAAGACCCCGTCGGCGCGGCCCGTGTCGTAGCCGAGTTCGAGGAGGCGGTTCTGCAGCGCCTCGATGTCGTCCCCGCGCAGCAGAGCGGTCGCGTTGTGTACCAGCACCCGGTCGCCCAGGCGCCACCGGGCGGCCGTGAGCGCGCGGTAAGTGTCAGGTCCGACCAGGCCGTCGACGGCCAGGCCTCGGTTCTGCTGGAAGGCCCGAACGGCCCGATCGGTTGCGGTGTCGAACGAGTCACTGTGCCGGGGATCGGTGTTGTCGAGCAAGCCGACCGCGGCCAGAATCGCCCGCGTCTCGGCCACCGCGCTACCGCGCGAACCGGTCCGGAGTGAGTGCATAGCGGCTGCCTGATCCTCGTCGTCGACCACTGGGCACCGGTTGGCGACCCAGCACTTCGGCGTGCGCCGTCCGGATGCGGGCGACGCGTCCCGGCGCGGCCCGCTTCGGGCGCTGGATCATTCTGCCTCACCACCGCACCGGCGCCACGGCGCCCCGCGCAATGGCCGCTCGGACCAGAGGCGCCTGACAACTGCCTGGGTCAACACGCGCCGCCCCCGGGTCGGCCCGGGGGCGGGTGGCAGTAGCGGGTTGGAGCCGGAAGGCGGCTGACTTATAGGTAGTCGGCCAGGTCGCGCAGGAGTGCGGCCTTCGGGCGGGCCCCGACGATCGTCTTGACGACCTGTCCACCCTGGTAGACGTTCAGGGTCGGGATCGACAGGATCTGGTAGTCCCGGGCGATCTGCGGGTTCTCGTCGATGTTGACCTTGGCGACGGTGACCTTGTCGGCGTGCTCGGCAGCGATCTCGTCGAGGATGGGGGCAACCTGGCGGCAGGGCCCACACCACTCGGCCCAGAAGTCGACGATCACCGGCTTGTCGGCCTGCAGGACGTCGGTGGTGAAAGTGGTGTCGGTGACCTTGACGGTATTGCCAGCCATGTAGGGGACTCCTCTAGCAGAATCGGTGGGCCCGCCGTTCGCGGACATTGGGCTCAACGTAAACCCTCCCCCCGACCATTCCCGCCGGTCAACGCGCGGTAGGCAGGCGCAGTACGGCCGGGGCGAGTACGGCGGCGATGGCGAGCTGCGCTCCGCCCGCGGGCTATTTTCGACGCGGGCTACTCGCCGCGGGCGGCCAGGTAGCGCTCGGCGTCAAGGGCGGCAGCACAGCCCGTGCCGGCGGCGGTGATCGCCTGCCGGTACGTGTGGTCGACCACGTCGCCGGCAGCGAAGACGCCGCGCACCGACGTCTCGGTGGAGCCGGGCCGGACCACGATGTAGCCCTCGTCGTCCAGCTCGATCTGGCCCTTGACCAGATCGCTGCGTGGGTCGTGACCGATGGCGATGAACAGCCCGGCGACGTCCATCTTGGTCTCAGTGCCGGTGACCGTGTCGCGCAGCGAGAGGTGGGTGATGCTGCCCTCGCCGTGGACCTCGGTGACCACGGTGTTCCACCGGAACGAGATCTTGTCGCTGGCCCGGGCCCGGTCGATCATGATCTTCGAGGCGCGCAGCACGTCGCGGCGGTGGATCACGGTGACCGACTTGGCGAACCGGGTGAGGAAGGTCGCCTCCTCCATCGCGGTGTCGCCGCCGCCGACCACGGCGATGTCCTTGTCGCGGAAGAAGAAGCCGTCGCAGGTCGCGCACCAGGACACGCCCCGGCCGGACAGCGTCTCCTCGCCGGGAACGCCGATCTTCTTGTAGGCCGACCCCATGGCCAGGATGACCGCGTCGGCGGTCCACTCGCCGTGGTGGGTACGCACGATCTTTACGTCGCCGCTCAGGTCGAGGCCGGTGACGTCGTCGGTGACCAGCTCCGCGCCGAAGCGCTCGGCCTGGGTGCGGATCTGGTCCATCAGGTCCGGACCCATGATGCCCTCGGGGAACCCCGGATAGTTCTCGACGTCGGTGGTGTTCATCAGCGCGCCGCCGTACTGGCTGCCCTCGAACACCAGCGGCGCCAAGTTGGCGCGCGCCGAATACAGGGCGGCGGTGTATCCGGCCGGCCCCGATCCCACCACGATGATCTTGCGGTGGTTACTCTGGTCGTTCACTGAAACCCCTGTCGATTCGGCTGGCCGCGGCCCGCAGACGGGCCTCGCCGGGTGCTGGCGACGTAACGATTCTAGGGCGGTCGGCATTCCGACGCCGGACCGCGCGGGACCGCACCGGCGGCGTCGGTGGCGCTCTAGCGCCGCAGGGCGGCGAGGATCTGGTCAACCTCCGCCACGCGGGCCACCCGCATGAGTGCGGCCAGCACGACCAACCCGATGATCGACGCGCTGACCAGGGCGACCGCCGAACCACCCGGGCCCCGGCCGAAGATCGACTGCACCGCGAGCACCACACCGAGGGCGCAGGCGGCCGCGCCGATCGTCGCCACTGCCGCCCGGGCCACCGTCTTGGCCACCGCGGTGAAGCCCAGCCGTCCGAAGCGGCGGCTCAGCAGCACATGACCCACTACCGCGCCGACCAGGTAGGACGTGGAGGTCGCGACGCTCAACCACAAGATCACGCCACGAGAGTGCAGCAGGAATTGCGCGCCGAGCACGATCGCGACCTTCGTCAGCACCATGAAGACGTTGACCAGGGTGGGCGTGCGGGCGTCGCGGGTGGCGTAGAAGACGCGCAGCTGAAGCATGACCACGGAGAACGGCAGCAGTCCGAACGCGCCCAGGGCCAACGCCACCCCGATGAAGCGGCTGTCCACCGCGTCGGAGCGGCCGTAGGAGAACAGGACGGTGGTCAGCGTCGGCCCGAGCACGATCAACCCGCCGGTGAACGGCAGCAACCCGACGGCGGACAGCCGCGTGCCGAGGGAGAGGTCGGCGATCACGCCGGCGGAGTCGCCGCGGGCCGCCGAGCGGCTCATGCGCGGCATGAGCGCGGTCAGCAACGAGACACCCACCACTCCGTACGGCACCTGGAAGAGCAGATCGGCATAGGTGAACGTGGTCGGACCGCCGCGGTAGTTGTTCGCCACCCGGTTGACGACGAACACACCCACCTGGCTCACCGCGACGTAGCCGAGCACCCAGCCGGCGAGGGTGCGCACCTCGCCCATTCGCACCGACTCGACCGACGTCGCGCGGAAGCGCCACTTCCAGTGGAAGCCGGTGCGACGCAGGAAAGGCAGCAAGATGATGGCCTGCACGACGATTCCGAGGGTCGTGCCGATGCCGAGCACCAGGATCTGGGCGTTGGTGATGGTCGCCTCGGTGAGCGTCGCCGGCCCGTTGACGAAGCTGAACACAACCACCGTCGCGATGGTGATGACGTTGTTGAGTACCGGAGCCCAGGCCGGTGGCCCGTACACCCCGCGGGTGTTCAGGACGGCGGCGAACATCGCCCCCAGGCCGTAGAAGAAAATTTCCGGCAGCAACAGGGTGGCGAAGATGCTGATCAGCTCGCGCTGCGGCCCGGCCCGGGCGAAGGCGGCGGCCAGCAGCGGGGCGGCCGCGACCGCGAGCAGCGTGGCTACGCCCAGCACCGTGGCCGACCAGCTCAGCAGCCGCTGGGTGTAGGCCTCACCTCGGTCGGAGTCGTGCTC
>JALZBL010000168.1 GCA_030947395.1 Actinomycetota bacterium
CCGAGCCCGGCCCAACCCGGAAGTTATCGGATTCCGTCGTTGATGGCAAGAGGTCGCGACGAAATCCGTACCCCGGCCCGGGCTGCTCCGATCGAATGGCCCGTCCTTGACTCCTACCGAGGCGGCATTCGCGAGTTTCACGGCCCAAACCTGGGCGGCTTCGCGGAGGCCATCGGCGTGCCGCGACGTCGGTCCTGGCGACTAATCTCGCCGGTATGGTGGCCATCGGTGCACACGTGGACTCGGTCGATCCGCTCGCCGCCGCTCAGGCCACCGGGGCGGGCGCAGTGCAGTTCTTCCTCGCCGATCCCCAGGGGTGGAAGAAACCGGTGGAGCACGCGCACGCCGGCGAATTGCGCGTCGCCGAGCTCCCGCGCTACGTCCACTCGCCGTACGTGCTCAACGTGGCCACCACCAACAACCGAATCCGCATCCCCAGCCGCAAGCTGCTCACCCAGCACGCCGCCGCCGCCGCCGATCTGGGCGCCCGCGGGCTGATTGTGCACGGCGGCCACGTCAACGCCGGCGACGATGCACAGGCCGGCGTCGCCAACTGGCGCAAGGTGTTCGAGCGGGAGGAGTTCCTGCTGCCGATCCTCATCGAGAACACCGCCGGGGGTAACCACGCGATGGCGCGCCGCTTCGACCGGCTGGCCCGGCTGTGGGACGCGGTGGGGGAGTACGGCGTCGGCTTCTGCCTCGACACGTGCCACGCCTATGCCGGGGGAGAGGATCTGGTGGGCGTCGTCGAGCGCGTTCTCGCCATCACCGGCCGCATCGACCTCGTGCACGCCAACAACAGTCGCGACCCGTTCGACTCCGGGGCGGATCGGCACGCCAACTTCGGCTCCGGAACGATCGATGCCGAGCAGATCGTGGCCGTGTGCGCCGCCGCCGGCTCCGACGTGATCGTCGAGACTCCCGGCGGCCCGAACGGTCAGGGTGGCGACATCCGCTACCTGCAGCAGCACCTCGCCGCCGCCTGAGCACTGCGCCGCCGGGCCGAACCGTCATCGGCGTTCTCCGCCCGGGCCGGCTTGCCCCTCGGGCCCACGCGATCGGCCGGGCGTTGCGGGCACCAGCGGGGCAACCTCGAGCGGGCGCCGATCCGCGCGGGCGGCGGCGGACAAGGACAGCACGTCCGGAGCCCGGTCGAAGATCCCGCCGCCGGGATCGTCGGCGCCGCCGGCTCGGACGACGTCGAATTCGGGGTGCCACATCTCGCGCACCACTAGCCCGAGGATCGTGATCAGGAAGCCGTCGCGGATGAGGATGACCAGCATGAGCCAGCCGTAGTCGATCGCGTGGTTGGCGTCGTTGAAGCCTGACAACCAGAGCAGCGTGAGCACCCACACCAGGACCTCGCTGCCCTGCCACAGCAAGGTGATCCGCCACCGCGGACGGGCCAGCGCGACCAGCGGTACCAGCCAGATCGAGTACTGCGGGCTCCACACCTTCGTGGCCAGCAGGAACGCCGCGACCACCAGGAGCACCAGCTGAGCCAGCCGGGGTCGGTGCGGCGCGGCCAACCCCAGGCCGGCCACCAGCGCCATGGCCAGCAGCACCACGACCGCGACCGCGAGCCCGGACGGCACGTACCCGCCCGACCCGCCGCCGTTCAACCCGCCGGTGGCGAAGTACTGCTTCATCGCCCAGAACGTGCTGGCCTCGGCGTCGCGGGCGGCGCTGAACGCGTAGAACTCCTTCCAGCCGGTGTAATAGGCCGCGGCCACCGGCAGGTTCACCGCCGTCCAACTCACCACCGCCGCGGCGATGCAGCGCAGCACCGGCTGAAGTCGTCCGGTGCGCACCGCGAGGATCGCCAACGCGACCAGCAACACCGCCGGGTACAGCTTGGCGGCAGCTCCCAGCCCGATCAGGGCTCCGGCGATCAGCACCCGTTCGCGCGACCACGCCCACAGGGCGGCGGCGGTGAAGGTCATCGCGAACAGGTCCCAGTTGGAGAACGCGTGGAAGACCAGCAGAGGAGACAAGGCGAAGATCGCCGCATCCCACGGCCGCCGCCGTGACGTGCCCGCCGTGAACCAGGTGACCAACAGTCCGCACGCCGCCAGCCCCACGCAGGTGACGATCGCGAACAGGACCACCGCCGACGGTCCGCCGAACACCGATTTCAATCCACGCGTGACCTCGGCGGTACCCCACATGAAGCCGCCGGTCAGCACCGGGTACTCGACCGCGTGATCGCGATAGGGAACCGCACCGACGTCGAGGCCCTCGACGTTCCACAGCGGGATGACGTCGGAGTAGCAGGCATGGGTGTACTGCTTGTTGTGCTGCCAGTCGGCGTCGGCGCACGGTGACTTCTGAGCGTAGGCCAGCAGCAGGGTGACGCCGGTGAGCATCAGCAGCACCAACACCGGCGACCACGCCCGCGAGGAGGCGGCGTAACGCCCGATCGGTCCACCGATGGCCCCACTGGCCCGAGCTACGGTCGGGTCATCCCAACTCGGCGCCACCGGACTCCGCGGTGAGATCACGCAGCGCGCGGCCGGCCGGAGCGGCTCGGGCTCCGGTCGACCGATCGGCCGGCCCGGTTGGGCGTCCGGCGGCGCGCTCACCGCGCCGATCCTGCCACGGCCGCGGAGCGAGCGGCGGGGGTCCGCTGCGCTCGCGCCTAGCCGCCGCGCGTCTTGGTCGCCTGGCGCGCCTTGGTCGGCGGGCTGGATGACCCGGTGCTCGAAGCGGTGGTGGAGGGCGGACTGCTCAAGCGCGTCGTGCTCGACGGCGGCGTGCTCGGCCGGGTGGTCGAGGGAGTGCTCGACGGCGGCGTGCTCGGCGCGGTGGTCGAGGGCCGCGGACTCGAAGAACGCGTGCTCGGCGCGGTCGTCGAGGGCTGAGTCGACGGCGCTGACGACGTCTGGTCCGTCCCGGTCATGATCTCCTGCTGGGTGGCCACCGGCTGCACCTTGGCGTCGGCCAGATAGGTGTCCATGAACCGCTTCCACGCCCGCCCGGGCATGTTCGCGCCGTAGAGCGGGCCACCGTCGGAGTTGACCGCGGGCACCGATGTCCTGTCGTTGCCGGTCCACACCGCCGCACTGACCTGCGGAGTGAACCCCACCATCCAGGCGTCGCTGTTGCAGCCAGCCCCGGCGTTGGCGTAGTTCTTCGGGCAGTCGATGCCTACGGTGCCGGTCTTCGCCGCCGACGGTCGGCCGTTGTCCAACGGGTCGTTCGACCACGAGGCGACCTGGTTCATCGTCACGGTGGTGTCGTTGGCCACGCGGGCATCGAGCACCCGCTTGCCGGCGTCCTTGTGCGTGTAGAGCACCTTGCCCGAGGAGTCGGTGACCTTCTGGATCAAGTAGCTGTCGTGGCGCACCCCGCCGTCGGCGATAGTCGCGAACGCGGTGGCCTGGTCGATCGGGCGCACGGCGTAGCCCCCGTAGCCGATCGTGGCGTTGGCGTGGCCGTTGGCGTCGACCAGCGTCTTCTGGCCCGCGGCGCTGTAGGCGGAGCTGGTCTTCACGGCCGGCACGCCGGCGGCGCGGGCGGTGGCGGCCACGGCGTCGGGGCCGATGCGGTCGGCCAGCCGGGCGAACACCGTGTTCAGCGAGACCTTCATCGCGTTGGTGATCGGCTGCGGGTAGCTGTAGCCGGAGTCTCCCGGATCGTTGAAGATGGGGCGCCCGATGGACGGCGACTGGTACGGCTGGCTGCCGTCGACCACGGAATTGATCGCCAGCGCCGGCTTCTTTCCCTCGACGTTGGCCTGCAGGACCGCGGCCAGGGTGAACGGCTTGAACGATGAACCGGGCTGGCGCCAGGCCTGGGCGTAGTCCACCCCGACCCCGTTTGCCCCGCCGTAGTAGGCGAGGACCCCTCCGGTGGCGGGATTCACGGCAACCAGCGCCTCGCGCAGCTTGTCCTTCTTCTGCTGCTGGGTCAGGTGGCCGTAGACGCTGCTGACCACGGACTGAGCCGCGTCCTGCGCCTTGCGGTCGACCGTGGTGCGGATGGTCAGCCCACCGGTGTTGAGAACGGCCGGATCAATACCGACCTTCGACAACTCCGCCTTGACCTGGGCCACGATGTGGGCCGCGGGCCCGGTCCCGCCGAGCCGGGCCGGCTTGGGGGCGACTGTCTTGGGGAAGGTCTCCCGGGCCCGGGTGGCCGGATCCAGCTTCTTGATGGTGACCATGCCGTCGAGCACGTAGTTCCAGCGCTGGGTGGCCAGTGGCTTGGCGATGGCGGGGTCGTAATTGTCGGGCGACTGGATGATGCCGGCCAGCATCGCGCCCTGGGTAACCGAAAGCCGGTTGACGTCAACCCCGAAGTAGGCCTGGGCGGCGGCTTCGATGCCGTACGCGCCGCGCCCGAAGTAGATCGTGTTGAGGTACCACTCCAGGATCTGGTCCTTGCTGTACTGCCGGTCGATCTTGACCGCAATCGCCAGCTGGCGCAGCTTGCGCGACAACGTGCGGTCGAAGTTCAGGTAGGCGTTCTTGACGTACTGCTGGGTGATGCCCGACCCGCCTTGGGCGTCGCCGCCCTTGAGGTTGTTCAGCGCCGCGCGCGCGGTGCCGCGGATCGAGACCCCGCCCTCGGTGTAGAAGCCGCGATCCTCGGCCGCCAGCACAGCCCAACGAACGTGTTCGGGCACCCGGGCCAGCGGCACGACGCTGCGGTTCGTGTCCCCGATCTTGGCCAACTCCGAGCCGTCGGAGTAGGTGATGGTGGCGACCTGGTCGATGCGCAGGTCGGTCGGCCGGGGCACCTTGGACAGCTGGTAGAAGGCGATCGTCAGCACCAGCAGACCGGTGGCGAACAGGGCGAGGAACCAGGTGAAGGCAATGCCGACCCGGCGCCAGACCCGCCGGCGGGGGCTCATCGCGGCCAGCCGGCGCTGCTTGCGCGCGCGCCGTCGCTTCCACCAGCCGGCGGAACTGTCCGCCTCCCGGGCGCGCCGCTCGGCGCGCGTCGACGCGCTGCGC
>JALZBL010000169.1:0-982 GCA_030947395.1 Actinomycetota bacterium
CCGCTGGCCGTAGCGAGCAGGTCCACCCCGTCGGTACCGGTGATGACGCCCGCCACGACCGAGCCGATCGCCGCGGTGACGTCGAGGCCCGTCTCACCGTCGTCCGGACCCTGGTGCACCCCGCGGCCGAGGGCCCGCCCGTCCTCGACCGACTCGACCAGCACGCGCACGATTTCGCCCACCCGTTCCTCCGCCCGCTGGGCGAGGAGCTCGTCGGCCACCGCGCTGAGGTGCTCCACCCGGGCCGCGATCTCCACCGGGTCGAGCTTGCCCGGCAGATCGAACGCCGCCGTGCCGTCCTCGTCGGAGTAGCCGAAGACGCCGATCCCGTCCAACCGGGCCTCGACCAGGAAGTCGACCAGTTCGGCGAACTCGGCCTCGGTCTCCCCCGGGAAACCGACGATGAAGTTGCTGCGGACGCCGACCTGCGGGTCGTGCCCGCGCGCGGTGCCGAGCAGGCCCAGGAACGCCTCGGCCCCGCCGAAGCGCTTCATCCGGCGCAGCACGGTCGGGGCGGCGTGCTGGAAGGACAGATCGAAGTAGCCGGCGATGCCGGGTGTCGTGGCGATGGCGGCCACCAGGCCCGGCCGCGTCTCGGCGGGCTGCAGGTAGGAGACGCGCACCCGATCGAGTCCGTCGATAGCGCCGAGCCTCGGCAGCAGCTGCTCCAGCGCGGTCAGGTCGCCGAGGTCCTTGCCGTAGGACGTCGAGTTTTCGCTCACGAGGATCACCTCGCGCACCCCGTCCTCGGCGAGCCACCTCGCCTCGGCCAGCACCTCCTCGGGCGGACGCGAGACGAACGCGCCGCGAAACGTCGGGATCGCGCAGAAGGTGCAGCGCCGATCGCAGCCGGAAGCCAGCTTCAGGGGGGCTACCGGCGCGGAGTTCAGCCGGCGCCGGCGGGCGGACGTCGACAGCCAGGCGTGGCCGGGCAGGGCCACCTCGACCTGGGCCGACGGCCGATGCGCCGGGCTCATCGGCA
>JALZBL010000169.1:992-4919 GCA_030947395.1 Actinomycetota bacterium
CATCGGCAGCAACGCGCGCCGATCCCGCGGGACGTGCGCCGGGTGCGCGCGTCCGGCCAGCACGTCGTCCAGTCGCTCGGAGATGTCGGCGTAGTCGTCGAAGCCGAGCACGGCGTCGGCCTCGGGCAGCGCAGCGGCCAGATCGCGTCCGTAGCGCTCGGCCAGGCAGCCCACCGCGACGACCTTCTGACCGCGGCCGGTCGCGGCCAGGACGGTGTCGATGGAGTCCTTCTTGGCCGCCTCGACGAAGCCGCAGGTGTTCACGACCAGGACCTCGGCATCCCCCTCGGCGGTGAGCGCCCAACCCGATCCGGACAGCCGGCCGGCCAGCTCCTCGGAGTCGACCTCGTTCCGCGCGCACCCCAACGTCAGCAGCGCGACCCTGTGCTGCTCGGCGCCGGACACAACCGCAAAGGCTACCCGGCGGCGCGGGCCGCCCGGTCCGGGCCAGGCGCCGGATCGACCGCGACCGGCGGCCGAATCGGCCCGCGGGTCAGGTCCTCGGATCAGCGCTTCGAGGCCGGTCTTCGAGGCAGGCCCGGAGTCAGCCCGTCGCCTCGGTCGCCGGCGACCCCACTTCTTCCGCGCGGACGGTCATCGATTCCAGCCGCGGACCACCGAACGTCGTGGCCATGGCGACGTCGGACGCGTCGCGCCCGGAACCGATCAGCACCCGTCCCTTGCGCTTGGTGTTGTTGCGCGGGTCGAACGTCCACCAACGTCCGGCCAGCCACACCTGCATCCAGGCCGCGAAGTCCATCGGCGCCGGGTTGGGGGCCACTTCGATTTCCGGTAGGTAGCCGAAGACGTAGCGGGCCGGGATGTTCAGCGCCCGGCAGAAGGAGATGGCGAGGTGGGTGAAGTCGCGGCAGACCCCGAAGCGGGTGCGGTAGACGTCGGCCGCGGTCGACCACGCCGTCGAGCTGCCGTACTGGAAGGTGAGGTGGGAGTTCACGTGATCGCAGATGGCCTGCACCCGTCCGTAGCCCGGCGCGGTCGTGCCGAACAGGCGCCAGGCCTCGTCACCGAGCACGTCGGGCAGGCAGTACCGGCTGGGCAGGGTGTAGATCAGGGTTTCGTCGGGCAGTTCGTCGGGCGCGGTCTCGGTGGCGTCGGGATCGCCGTCCTCGGTCGCGTCGGGCACCTCGATCTCGGCGTCGTAGCGAAAGCTCGACCGCCCGAGCGGCAGCACGACCCGCGTGCACGGGTTGGAGTAGAGGTCGACGTAGTGACGCGGGGACAGGTCAGGAGTCGAGGACCACTGCTCGTGGACGACGTCGACGATCGGCGACGCGTTGGGCTGGACCTGGAAGATCGCCGGCGTTTCCTGCTCAGCGTCGTAGACGAACTCACATCCCACTGCCACGCGCCGCGTCCGCATCGTGCGCACGATGCCAGATGGGGACGCCTCGGCGGACACCACCTCGGTCTTCGGCACCGGCTGAGCGGATCCGCGCCCGGGTTACAGTGGCCGCCATGTCCGCCGCGGCCACTTCGGGCGGACCCGGCCCGGCGCTGGTCCGCCGGGCCCGGACCTCGGACGTGACGGGGATCAAGGCCCTGATCGACACCTACACGCGCCAGCAGGTGCTGCTGGCCAAGGACCTCGTCACCCTGTACGAGACCGTGCAGGAGTTCGAGGTGATCGAGCTCGACGGCGCCGTCGTCGGCTGCGGCGCGCTGCACGTCCTGTGGGAGGACCTGGGCGAAATTCGCACGCTGGCCATCGACCCGCAGCACCGGGGACACCGCTGGGGCGACGCGCTCATGGCCGAACTCATCGCCACCGCCCGCGTGCTCGGTCTGCACCGGCTGTTCGCGCTGACCTTCGAGACCCGCTTCTTCGGCCGGCACGGCTTCGTCGAGATCCAGGGCACGCCGGTGGACGAGGAGGTCTACTCGCAGCTGCGCCGCTCCTACGACGCGGGGGTCGCGGAGTTCCTGGACCTCGAGTACGTCAAGCCCAACACGCTGGGCAACCACCGGATGCTGCTCACCCTCTGAGCCGCCCTGAACCACAGATTGGCCATCGGAGCAGTCGCGAGCTGCTTACCTTTGCCAATCTCGGCAACCAGTGGGTCAGCCGGGTCAGTCGGTCAGGTGGGTCAGCCGGCCTCGACCAGGTCCTCGGCGCTGCCGCCGGTACGCAGGGTGTACATCAGCCCGTCGAGCTCGTCGGGCTTGACCAGCACGTCCCGGGCCTTCGACCCCTCGGACGGCCCCACGATTCCGCGGCTCTCCATCAGGTCCATCAGCCGGCCGGCCTTGGCGAAGCCGACGCGCAGCTTGCGTTGCAGCATCGACGTGGAGCCGAACTGCGTCGACACCACCAGTTCGGCCGCCGCGAGGAACAGCTCCAGATCGTCGCCGATGTCCCCATCGACCGGCTTCTTCTCCGCCGGAGCCACCGTGACGTCCTCGCGGTAGGTCGGCTGCATCTGCTCCTTGCAGTGCGCCACGATCGCGTGAATCTCGGCGTCGGTGACGTACGCGCCCTGTATGCGCGCCGGCTTCGACGCGCCCATGGGCAGGAACAGCCCGTCGCCCTTGCCCAGCAGCTTCTCCGCGCCGGGCTGGTCGAGGATGACGCGGGAGTCGGTCACCGACGATGTCTTGAAGCCGAGCCGCGACGGGACGTTGGCCTTGATCAGCCCGGTGACGACGTCGACCGAGGGCCGCTGGGTGGCGATCACCAGGTGGATGCCGGCGGCGCGGGCCAGCTGGGTGATCCGCACGATCGCGTCCTCGACGTCGCGCGGAGCGACCATCATGAGGTCCGACAGCTCATCGACGATCACCAGCAGGTACGGGTATGGCTGGTAGATCCGTTCGGAGCCGGGCGGGGCGACCAGCGCGCCGGTGCGGACCTTGGTGTTGAAGTCGTCGATGTGGCGGACCCCGCTGGCCTCCATGTCCTCGTAGCGCAGGTCCATCTCGCGCACGACCCACTGCAGGGCGTCCGCCGCCTTCTTGGGGTTGGTGATCACCGGCGTCACCAGGTGCGGGATGCCCTGGTAGCCGGAGAACTCGACCCGCTTCGGGTCGATGAGCACCATCCGCACGTCGTCCGGGGTGGCTCGGGTGAGGATCGACAGGATCAGGGAGTTGATGCAGCTCGACTTGCCGGCCCCGGTCGCCCCGGCCACCAGCAGGTGCGGCATGCGGGTCAGGTTGGCGACCACCATGCCGCCCTCGACGTCCTTGCCGAGCGCGACCAGCATCGGGTGTGAGTCGCGGTGGGCCACCGGCGAGCGCAGCACGTCGCCGAGCATCACGATCTCCGGGTCGGAGTTGGGGATCTCCACCCCGACCGCACTCTTGCCGGGGATCGGGCTGATGATCCGCACGTCCGGGCTCTTCACGGCGTAGGCGATGTTGCGCCCGAGCTGGATGATGCGCTCCACCTTCACGCCGGGTCCCAGGGTGATCTCGTAACGGGTCACGGTCGGCCCGCGGTTGAAACCGGTCACCGCGCAGTCCACCCCGAACTCGGCGAACACGCCGCTCAGCGCGGCGATCACCTCGTCGTTGCTCTTGGTGTGCTCGAAGTGCGGGCTGCCGGCACCGAGCGCGGTCAGGTCGGGCAACGTGTAAAGACCGGCGCCACCGTGCAGCTCGAGTTGGGTCGGGCGGCTGACCGGAGCCAGATCGCCGTCGTCGGACCTGGCTCGGCGCGCCCGGCGCGGCTTGCGCACTGCGGCGGCGACGCCCGGGGCCTCCGCCTCGGTGGCGAGATCGGGCTGGGGCAATGCGTCGGTGATGGCCTCGGCCGGATCAAGCGGGGCCGGGCTATGGGCGTGCGGCTTGTGGCCGATCACGGTGTAGCGCCGCAGCCACCGCCCGGTCCGACGCCAGCCCGAGCCGGCTGGCGCAGCACCCGCGGACGCCGGGCCGGCGAAACCCGTTGGCCCGGGGGCAACGATGGGG
>JALZBL010000170.1 GCA_030947395.1 Actinomycetota bacterium
TGGTGGCCGGCATCGAAGCCGGCCTGGAGACCATCCTGGTGCTCAGTGGCTCCACCCGGGCCGAGGACGTAGCCCGCTATCCCTACCGCCCGAGCCGCGTCCTGCCGTCCATCGTCGAGGCCATCGACCTGATCTGAGCGGGCATCGACGACAACCGGCGCCCACGCCTGGCGAGGTGGCCCCCAGCCGGGTGAGCCGCCGGGCTAACCTTGAAAAGGCGAGCGGTCAGACCTTGGCGGCTTCGGAACCGGCCGGAACAGAACCGAGCGCGGTCGACGGCTCGGTCTCGGGCAGCGCTGACCGCACGCCCTCCTCGACCCGCTTTCCCACCTCGGCGTCGACGTTGGTCCAGTACTCGAACACCCGCGACAGCACCGGCTCGATCACGCCGTTGGTGACGTGGCCGACGATGTTGTTCACCAGCCGCTCGCGCGCCGCGTCGTCCATGACCTCGCGCACGAGCTTGCCCGGCTGGCCCCAGTCGTCGTCCTCGGGGTGGGAGACGTAGGGGGCGTGGACCTGATCGCCCGCCGCCGACCACCCCTTGCCGTCATCGAACGTGGTGTCGGCGTGCGGGCCGTCATAGGAGTTCGGTGCGTACACCGGCGTGTCCGGGGTGTTGTACGCGTAACGCATCGCCCCGTCCTTCGAGTAGGTGTTCACCTGGGCCTTGGGCGCGTTCACCGGCAGCTGGGCGTAGTTGGTGCCGATGCGGTAGCGCTGGGTGTCGGCGTAGCTGAACACCCGGCCGAGCAGCATCTTGTCGGGGCTGATGTAGATGCCGGGCACGAGGTTCGACGGGGCGAACGCGGCCTGCTCGATCTGGGCGAAGAAGTTCTCCGGGTTGCGGTTCAGCGTCATCGTGGCGACCTTGTGCCGCGGGTAGTCCGCCTGCGACCACACCTTGGTCAGGTCGAACGGATTGAAGCGGTACTTCACCGCGTCGCCGAAGGGCATGATCTGCACCTCCATCGACCAGGACGGAAACTCGCCCTTCTTGATCGCGCCGAACAGGTCCTGACGGTGGTGATCGGGCGAGGAGCCGGCCAGCTCGTCCGCCTCGGCCTGGGTGAGGAACTCGATGCCCTGGTTGGTCTTGAAATGGTACTTAACCCAGAACCGCTCACCGGCGGCGTTGATCCACTGGTAGGTGTGCGAGCCGAAGCCGTCCATGTTGCGAAACGACCGGGGGATGCCGCGGTCGCCCATCAGCCAGGTCACCTGGTGCGCCGTCTCCGGGGAGCGCGTCCAGAAGTCCCACTGCATGTTGTTGTCGCGCAGACCCGAGTCGGGCAGGCGCTTCTGTGAGCGGATGAAGTCCTGGAACTTCATCGGGTCCTTGACGAAGAACACCGGGGTGTTGTTGGCGACCAGGTCGTAGTTGCCCTGCTGGGTGTAGAACTTCAGCGCGAAGCCGCGCGGGTCGCGCCAGGTGTCCGGGCTGCCCTGCTCCCCGGCGACGGTGGAGAAGCGGGCCAACATCTCGGTGCGCTGGCCCGGCTGGAGGAAATCGGCCTTGGTGTAGGCGCTGACGTCCTCGGTCACCACCAGCTCACCGAACGCGCCCGCGCCCTTGGCGTGCACGACCCGCTCGGGCACCCGTTCCCGGTTGAACTGGGCCATCTTCTCGATCAGGTAGTGGTCGTGCAGCAGGATCGGGCCGTTCTGCGCCCCGAGGGTGAGGGAATGCTCGTCACTCTCGACGGGTATTCCGGCGTTGGTGGTGGTGAACGAGCCGGGTTTCACAGATGTCATCGGGTTGCCTCCAGGGCAGTCGGGCGGGTGGCGGTCGGGGTGGACGGTTCGTGGCCGGGGCGGCACTGCGCGCACTGGCCCCAGTAGATGACCTCGGCCTCGTCGACGACGAAACCGGCCGGGTCGGACGGGTTCAAGCACGGTGCGGCACCGGCGGCGCAATCGACGTCGACAATGACCCGGCAGGTCCGGCAGACCAGGTGGTGATGGTTGTCGCCGGTGCGTCGTTCGAACACGGCCGGGGACCCGGCCGGCTCGATTCGGCGGGCCAGCCCACCGCTCACCAACGCGTTCAACACGTCGTAGACGGCCTGGGTGGACACCGAGCCGAGGCGGGTGCGGGTGTAACCGGCGATCCGCTCGGCCGTGGCGTGTGGGAACTCGGCCAGCGCATCGAGCACGGTCACCCGTTGTTCGGTGATCCGCAGGCCGGCCGAGCGCAGCCGGGCCCGGCTGTCGCGAGGCGGCGCACTAGTCGTCATTACTCGCCCACTGTCGTCGATTATCTGGAACGAGTCAAGTCTTCGTCGGAAGGCAGGGACCGGTCTCAGCCCAGCTCGCGCAGCCGCGGGAGGACGTCGGCCGCGAACTGGTCGAGGAAACGACGCTGGTCCGCACCCGGACCGTGGAAGACCAGGTGGTTCAGCCCGGCGTCGACGTAGGGCTTGATCGCCGCCACCGCGGCCTCGGCCTCGGAGGCGACGATCCAGCGGGAGGCGACCTGTTCGATCGGCAGCTCGTCGGCCGCGCGTTCCATCTCGGCCGGGTCGTGCAGGCCGTGCTTCTGCTCCGCGGTCAGCGCGAGCGGCGCCCAGAACCGAGTGTTCTCCAGCGCGTGGTCCCGGTCCCGGTCGTAGGAGAGCTTGATCTCGATCATCCGATCGAGTTCACCGGGGCCCCGCCCGGCGGCCGCCGCGCCCTCGGCCACGGCGGGAAGCAGCTTCTCGGTGTATAACGCCATGCCCTTGCCGCTGGTGCAGATGAAGCCGTCGCCCGAGCGGCCGGCGTACTTGGCCACCAGCGGGCCACCGGCCGCGATGTACACCGGCACCGGCTGGTCGGGGCGGTCGTAAATAGTGGCGTCCCGGGTCCGGTAGTAGTCGCCGTCGAAGGTGATCCGCTCGCCGGTCCACAACTCGCGCATGAGGCGCACCGACTCGCGCAGCCGGGCGAAGCGTTCCTTGAAGTCGGGCCACTCGAGCCGGGTCACGGACACCTCGTTGAGCGCCTCGCCGGTGCCCAGGCCGAGCATGATCCGTCCGGGATACAGGCAGGCCATGGTGGCGAAGGCCTGGGCGATGACCGCGGGGTTGTAGCGAAACGTCGGCGTGAGCACCGAGGTCCCAATCTGCACGCGCGACGTCCGCTCGCCGACCGCACTCATCCAGGCGATCGAGAACGGTGCGTGCCCACCCTCGTGCCGCCAGGGCTGGAAGTGGTCGCTGACCGTGACGCTGTCGAGGCCGTGCTCCTCGGCGGCCACGGCCAGCTCCACCAGCTCCCGCGGGCCGAACTGCTCGGCCGACGCCTTGTACCCGATCCGCAGTTCCTGCCCGTCGGCCATGTCACCATCCTGCCGGGTGGGCGCCCGGCGGCTACGGCGGTCCCGACCCGGCGGCTTAGCCGAGCCGGGACCGCTGTAGGCGTTGCGTGGGTGCTCGGCGAAGCGGGCTCGCCAAGCCGAACGTCAGATCTTGATGTGCTGCCCGATGTGGATCAGGTTCGGGTTCTTGATCGTCGCCCGGTTCATGCGGGCCAGCGCACGCCAGCCGCCGGCCACGTGGTGGCGGGCCGCGATCATCGAGAGCGTGTCCCCTGATCGGACCGTGTAGGTGTGCGTCGAGCGGGACTTGGGGCGATGGGCCGTGTGGCGCTTGGGTGCCGCCTTGCGCTGGTGGGCCGCCTTCGGGTGCGACTTCTTGTGGGCCTTCGGGTGCGACTGCTTGTGCACCTGCCGGTGCACGGTGGTGGCGTCGACGTCGGCCGTGCGCAGGTACTGGCCGCACACCGGCCACGCCCCGCGGCCCTGGGTGTGCAGGACCCGTTCGGCGATGGCGATCTGCTCGGACTTGCTGGCCAGGTCGGCCCGACCGGCGTAGCGGTTGCCCCCATTGGCGCGCCAGGTGCCGGGGCTGAACTGCAGGCCGCCGTAGTAGCCGTTTCCGGTGTTGATGTCCCACCGGCCGCCGGACTCGCACTTGGCCACGCCGTCCCAGTTGTGCACCGGTGCGGCCTGGGCGCTACCGCCGACGGCGGCGAGGGACACGGTGGCGGTCGCCGCGACGACCGTTCCGGCGCGTACCAGACGCGCGGTCGAGGATGCGGTAACCGCGCGATGGCAGCCGACATACCCCTGGTTGGAACCGAACATGGATTCTCCCGATCCACCGCCGGCGAAGTTAGCTGTCGGGTTCGGAAACGATCGGTGTCCGGCCGTGGATACACGGCTTCACCCCAAGACGCGCACGTCCATAACTCGGGTTCTCCGCCCCCGTCCGACACTGTGCTCGAGGAATGAGGGCCGGTGGACGGGGCTGAGCGGACCGGCGACCCACACCCGGCAGCCGCCAGAGTGCTCCGGAAGGCTACCTGACCGTGACCTGACGGCAAATCTGCAGGCTCCGGCCGGCGCCGACGGCTCCACCCCCGCCGCCCGACCCGCCCGGGTGGGCCGCAGCCGGCCCGGCTCAAGCCGTCCGACGGGAGCCAATCGCGTCGTAGCGCTCGCGTGCGGCCAGGACCTCTTCGATGTGGGTCTCCGCCCAGTCCTTGAGCGCCCGCAGGACCGGCACCAGCGTCTGCCCGAGGTCGGAAAGGGCGTAGTCGACGCGGACGGGCACCTGCGCGGTGACGGTGCGCGCGACGAGGCCGTCCCGCTCCAGTTCGCGCAGCGTCTGGGTCAGCATCTTCTGGCTCACCCCGCCGACATCGTTGCGCAGCTCGCTGTGTCGGCGCGGTCCGGTGGAGAGGGCAGCGATCAGCAGCGACGACCACTTGTCGCCGATCGTCGCCAGGACCTGCCGGGTTGGGCAGGTGGCCAGGAAGGCGTCGTAGACCACCTTGGCCTCGGCGCGCCTGACCTCGGCTGATCTCGTCGTCACGCTTCCCGCTTCCTTAGGAACTACTAGGTGCCTGCTCCCCAACGGTACCTC
>JALZBL010000171.1 GCA_030947395.1 Actinomycetota bacterium
CCGCAGTCCGGGTGCCGGCCCCAGCGGCCCTGGTGGTGGTGGCGGTGGATTCGCCGGCCGTCCCGGCGGCGGCGGTGGCAACCGCGCTCGAGGGGGCGGAGCGGCCGGGGCCTTCGGCCGTCCGGGCGCTCGACCCACCCGCGGTAAGAAGAGCAAGAAGCAGCGGCGTCAGGAATTCGACAACATGTCGGCGCCGAGCTTGGGCGGCGTGCAGATCCCGCGCGGCAACGGTGACGTGCTGCGGCTGTCCCGGGGCGCCTCGCTGTCGGACTTCGCCGACAAGATCGACGCCAACCCGGCGGCGCTGGTGACGGTCCTGTTCAACCTCGGCGAGATGGTCACGGCCACGCAGTCGGTGAGCGAGGACGTCCTGCAGCTGCTGGGGGCCGAGCTGAACTACGCCGTGCTGGTGGTCAGCCCAGAAGACGAGGACCGCGAGCTGCTCGAGTCCTTCGACATCAACTTCGGCACTGACGAGGGGGGCGACGAGGATCTGGTCGCGCGCCCGCCGGTGGTCACCGTGATGGGTCACGTCGACCACGGCAAGACCCGCCTGCTCGACGCGATCCGCAAGACCAACGTCCTCGGCGGCGAGGCCGGCGGCATCACCCAGCACATCGGCGCCTACCAGGTGCACGTCGAGCACGACGGGATCGAACGCCCGATCACCTTCATCGACACCCCAGGTCACGAGGCGTTCACCGCCATGCGCGCCCGGGGGGCGAAGGTCACCGACATCGCGGTGCTGGTGGTAGCCGCCGACGATGGCGTGATGCCCCAGACCATCGAGGCGCTGAACCACGCCCAGGCGGCCGACGTGCCGATCGTGGTGGCCGTCAACAAGATCGACAAGGAAGGCGCCAACCCGGACAAGGTCCGCCAGCAGCTCACCGAGTACGGACTGGTCGCCGAGGAATACGGCGGCGACACGCTGTTCGTTGACGTGTCCGCGCGGGCCGGCACGGGCATCGACCAGCTGCTCGAGTCGATCCTGCTGACCGCCGATGCCTCCCTCGACCTGCGGGCTAACGCCGCGCAGGACGCGCAGGGCGTCGCCATCGAGGCCCATCTGGACCGCGGCCGCGGCCCGGTGGCCACGGTGCTGGTCCAGCGCGGCACGCTGCGGGTCGGCGACTCAATCGTGGCCGGCGATGCCTACGGGCGCGTGCGGAGCATGCTCGACGAGTACGGCGACCAGGTCATCGAAGCGCTGCCCGCCCGCCCGGTGCAGGTGCTCGGCCTGACCTCGGTACCCGGTGCCGGAGACACGTTCCTGGTGGTCGAGGAGGACCGCAAGGCCCGCCAGATCGCCGAACGCCGCGCGACCCGCGAGCGCAACGCCAGCCAGGCGCGCACCCGCAAGCGGATCAGCCTGGAGGACCTCGACTCGGTGCTCAAGGCCGGCGAGGCCAGCCAGCTCAACCTGATCCTCAAGGGTGACAACTCGGGCACGGTGGAGGCGCTGGAGGAGGCGCTGATCAACCTCGAGATCGACGACGAGGTGGCCCTGCGGATCATCGACCGCGGCGTCGGTGGCATCACCGAGACCAACGTCAACCTGGCCGCGGCCTCGGACGCGATCATCATCGGGTTCAACGTGCGGGCCGAGGGCAAGGCCACCGAGCTGGCCCAGCGTGAGGGTGTGGAGATCCGCTACTACACCGTCATCTACGCCGCGATCGAGGAGATCGAGGCCGCGCTCAAGGGCATGCTCAAGCCGGAGTTCGAGGAGGTGCAGCTCGGCACGGCCGAGGTGCGCGAGGTGTTCCGGGTGCCCCGCATCGGAAACGTGGCGGGTTCGCTGGTGCGTTCGGGCACGATCCGGCGCAACAGCAAGGCGCGCCTGCTGCGCGACGGCACCGTAGTCGCCGACAACCTCAGCGTGGAGTCGCTGCGGCGGTTCAAGGACGATGCCACCGAGGTCCGCGAGGGCTTCGAGTGCGGTATCGGCCTCGGCTCGTACAACGACATCAAGGTGGAGGACGTGATCGAGACGTTCGAACTGCGGGAGAAGCCGCGGGCGTAGTCGTTCGGTTGGGGCTACAGGACGGGATCCGATCCGTCGGCTGGCAGAACGGTTTTCACGCCGCCGGATCGGATCCCGTCCCTTCGCCTCTCTCGGTTGCGTCACGGGCTGAGTGGCGGTTACTACGACCTCGATCTGAGGGACAGGCAGGGGACAGGCAATGGTGGTGGGGACGTTGCGGGTCGACTTGTTGCTGGGAGACGTGCACTCACTGAAGGAGAAGCGTTCGGTGGTGCGCCCGATCGTGGCCGAGCTGCGGCGGCGCTTCGAGGTGGCGGCGGCCGAGACCGGCGACGTCGAGCTGCACCGGCGGGCCCAGATCGCCGTCGCCGTCGTCGCCTCGAGCCATGCGCATGCGGTGGAGGTGCTGGATGCCGCCGAACGGCTGCTGGCGGGCCGGCCGGAGGCCGAGTTGTTGTCGGCCCGCACTCGGGTGCTCGATGACGACGACCTGAACTGATCGGAACGAGTAGAGGGGCATCGCCATGGTTGACCAAGCACGGGCCCGGCGGCTGGCCGGACGGATCAAGCAGATCGTGGCCTCGGGCATCGACACACAGGTCAAGGATCCGCGGCTGGGCATGGTGACCGTGACCGACGTGCGCGTGACCGGCGATCTGCACGACGCCACCGTCTTCTACACCGTGCTGGGCGACGAGCGGGCCCACGCCGACTCGGCCGCGGCGCTGGAGTCCGCTCGCGGCATCCTGCGCTCGGAGATCGGACGTCAGACCGGCGTGCGATTCACCCCGACCGTCACGTTCCAGCTCGACGCGGTACCCGACACGGCCAAGGCGATCGACGAGCTGCTGACCGCCGCCCAGCGCGCCGATGCCGAGGTGGAACGGGTGCGCGCCAACGCCCGTTACGCCGGCGAGCCCGACCCGTACAAGGCGCCGCGCGAGGCGGCCGAGGAGTGACTACCGCCGGCTCCCCGGAGCTGGTGATCCGCCGGGCGACGCTCGCCGACTGGCCGGTGATGTGGCCGATCTGGCACGCCGTCGTCGCCGCCGGGGACACCTACTCCTACGACCCGGCCACCGGTTACGACGAGGCCCGGGCGATGTGGTTGGAGTCGCCGCGGATGCAGACCTGGCTGGGCGAGATCGACCGGCGCGTCGTCGGCTTCTACGAGATCTCGCCCAACCACGGCGGCCCGGCCGGGCATGTGGCCAACGCCTCGTACATGGTCGACGAGGCGGCGCGCGGTCGCGGCGTCGGTCGGGCCCTGGTTCTGCACAGCCTCCGCGCGGCGAAGGCGGCCGGGTTCACCGCGATCCAGTTCAACGCCGTGGCCGAGACCAACGTCGGGGCGATCGGACTCTACGAATGGCTCGGGTTCAGCACCGTCGGCATCGTGCCGCGGGCCTTCCGTCATCCCGCGCAGGGGCTGGTGGGGTTGCGGATCATGCACCGTTTCCTGGACGACCAGTGACCTCGGGCGATTCCGCACCACTTCCGCTCGCCTCGCCACCGGAGGAGGTCAGCACCCGGCGGCTGCTGGCGTTGACCGGTTCGGCCTTCGCGGTCCTGGCCGCCGAACCGCTCTACCTGCTGGTTGACACCGCGGTCGTCGGCCATCTGGGCACAACTGCGCTGGCCGCCCTCGGCGTCGGGGCGGCCCTACTGTCACTGATCACGCTGGCCGGCACGTTCCTCGAGTACGGCACGACGGCCCGGGCCGCGCGGTGGTTCGGCGCCGGCCGTCCGGCTGAGGCGGCGAACGAGGGCATGCAGGCCACCTGGTTGGCGCTGGGCATCGGCGCCGCGGCCGTCGTGGCCGGTGAGATCTTCGCCGGCCCGCTCACCCGGGCCCTGGCTGGCGGCAGCGGGGAAGTCGCCCACGAGAGCGAGTTGTGGTTCCGGGTGGCCGTGCTCGGGGTGCCGGGCATTCTCATCGTGCTGGCCGGCAACGGCTGGCTGCGCGGGGTCCAGGACACCCGGCAGCCGGTCGTCATCGTGCTGGTGGCCAACGCCCTATCCGCCGTGGCGTCGCCCCTGCTGGTCTATCCGGGCGGGCTCGGCCTGGTCGGCTCGGCGGTCGCCAACGTAGGCGCCCAGGCCGTGGCTGGGCTGCTCTTCCTGCGCGCGCTGGCCCGCTCCCGCTCGCCCCGGCGCCCGGCCTGGCCGGTCATGCGGGCTCAGGTGATCATGGGCCGCGACCTGTTCGTCCGCTCGGCCGCGTTCGAGATCGCCTTTCTGACCGCGGCCGCGGTCGCGGCCCGGATGGGGGCGGCCCAGCTCGGGGCACACCAGATCGCGCTGCAGCTGTGGACGTTCAGTGCCCTGATTCTGGACTCCTTCGCCATCGCGGCCCAGTCGCTCGTCGGCGCCGCGCTCGGGGGCGGCGCGGTGGCCGGCGCCCGCCGACTGGCCGGGCGGGTGGCCCGCTACGGGTTGGCTGGTGGCGTGCTCTTCGGAGTGCTCGTCGCCGTCGGCGGCTTCTTCCTGCCGCCCCTGTTCACCTCCTCGGGCGCGGTCATCCACCAGGCCCACCTGCTCTGGCCGTGGTTCGCAGCCATGCAACCGGCGGCCGGCGTGGTCTTCGCCCTCGACGGCGTGCTCCTCGGGGCCGGCGACGCGGCGTTCATGCGCACCCTGACCCTCATCGCCGCCCTCGGGGCCTACGTGCCACTGGCCCTGGCCGCCCTGCACTTCGGCTGGGGGATCGGCGGGGTATGGGCCGGCCTCACCGCGTTCGTCCTGGTCCGTCTCGTCGGGATGCTCTGGCGGGTGCGCGGCACTGCCTGGGCCGTCGCTGGGCCGCAACGGTGACCACCGACGGTTTGATCGTCATCGACAAGCCCGCCGGCATCACCTCGCACGACGTGGTGGCCCGCGTGCGGCGAATCGTCGGCAGCCGGAAGGTCG
>JALZBL010000172.1 GCA_030947395.1 Actinomycetota bacterium
TCGGTACTCGCTGTCGGAGTGGGTGTGCGGCGTGCGGGTGTCGGCGATGACGAGGCTCAGCCCGGCGCCGACGAGGTCGAACGGGACCGGCACCGCTTTCGTGGTGGCCATGTCACAGAGCAGGACATGGCCGGCCCGCCCAAGCACCGACGCCATCTGGTCCATGCCGCCGGTCGGGGCACCGACGAAGTCGTTCTCGGCCGCACGGGCGACCTCGACCCACTCCTCGCGCCCGAGCTTGAGCGCCAGCAGGTCGTCGAGGGCCGACACCACCGAGCACGACAGCGCCGCGGAAGACGACAGTCCGGCCCCCAGGGGGACGTCGCCGTCGACCTGGATATCCAGGCCGCCGGTGTCCACGCCGCGGCGGCGCAGCTCAGCGACCACGCCGGCGGCGTAGCCCGCCCAGTCCGGCACCGCATCCGGCGCCAGGGAATCGAGGGAGACTTCGGCGGCGTCGTCACGTTGCGCCGAGCGCACCTGCAGCACCGGCTCCTCGAGCCGGTCGACGGTGGCGGTGCAACCCTCGGCGATGGCCATGGGAAGCGCGAAGCCACCGTTGTAGTCGGTGTGCTCGCCGATGACGTTCACCCGTCCCGGCGCCCGCCAGGTCACGCTCACGCCGCACCCCCCGCCGCCAGCTCCTCGCGGCGCTGGGCGAACGTCCAGGCATCGCCGACCATCTGGTCGATATCGCGGCTCGGCGTCCAGCCCAGTTCCGCCGCGGCCCGCGCCACGGAGGCCACGAGCACCGCTGGGTCTCCCGCCCGACGGGCCTGGACCTCGGCCGGCACGGGCCGGTCGGTCACCCGGCGCACCGCCTGCGCCACCTCGGCCACGGAGTAGCCGCGTCCGCTGCCCAGGTTGACGATCAGATGCCGCCCGGGCGCGCAGGCGTCGAGGGCCCGCAGGTGCGCGTCGGCCAGGTCCAACACGTGGATGTAGTCCCGCACGCAGGTGCCGTCCTCGGTGGGGTAGTCGTCGCCGAAGATCTGCAGCGACGGGCGCCGTCCGGACGCCACCTGCAACGCGATCGGGATCAGGTGGGTCTCGGTGGCGTGCCGCTCACCCAACGGTCCGGCCGCCCCGGCCACGTTGAAGTAGCGCAGGCTGACCGCCCCGATGCGGTACGCCGTGCAGTAGGAGGTGATGGCCATGTCGACCGAGAGCTTGGTCGCGCCGTAGGGGTTGGTCGGCCGGGCGGGTGCGTCCTCGGTGATCGGCACCTCGTCCGGCTCGCCGTAGGTGGCGGCGCTCGAGGAGAAGACGAAGCGAGGCACGCCGGCGGCCCGCACCGCGTCGAGCAGGGCGACCGAGCCGGTCACGTTGTTGTGCCAGTACCGGTCCGGGTGCTCGACCGATTCACCGACCAACGACTTGGCCGCGAAGTGCAGGACGCCGTCGAACCCGCCGCCGGACAGCACCGATGCGGCCTCGACGATCGAGCGCGCCACCAGCTCGACTCCGGCCGGTACCCCGTCCGCGTGTCCGGTCGACAGGTCGTCGAGCACGACGACGTCGTGGCCGGCGCCGACCAGCTCACCAGCCACCACGCTGCCGATGTAGCCGGCTCCCCCGCTGACCAGATAGCGCACAGCCTGTACCTCCTCGACGACGCCCGTCGTGGGCCGGTGGGCCGGCGCCGGGTCAGCCGACAGCCTGCCAGTTCGGCCGATCGCCGCGGGCGGGCGGTCGGATCACCAGGACAACCCAACTAGACTCGGGCCCTGTGGACGCCGGTCGACCTAGCCGAAAGCGGCGGTGAACGCGCTGATCGTCAACATCTTGATCGTATTGGCCCTCATCGTCGTCGAGGGCCTGTTTGTCGGCGCCGAGATCGCGTTGGTCTCGCTGCGCGAAGGTCAGGTGCACGCCCTCGCCGCCGAGGGCCGGCGCGGCGCCGCGGTGGCCCGGCTCGCCTCCGACCCGAATCGATTCCTCGCCACCGTGCAGATCGGCGTTACCCTCACCGCCCTGCTCTCCAGCGCGTTCGGTGCGGTCACCCTGTCCGATGAAGCCAAGCAGGCGCTCGTGCGGCACGGGATGAGCGCCGGCCTGGCCGGGGTCATCGGGATCGTCGGGATCACGCTGCTCATCACCTTCGTCACGCTCGTCATCGGCGAACTCGTGCCCAAGCGACTGTCTCTGCAACGGCCCGAGGTCGCGGCCAAGGCCTTCTCGCCGACCTTGAACCGGTTGTCCACCGTGCTCCGGCCGGTTATCTGGCTGCTGTCGCGGTGCACCGACGGCGTGGTGCGCATCCTCGGTGGGGACCCCACCGCCGGACGCGAGGCGATCAGCGAGGAAGAGCTGCGCGGCCTGGTCGCTGCGCACGAGTCGCTGTCGAGCGACGAGCGCCGACTCATCGACGACGTCTTCGCCGCCGGCGAGCGCTCGATCAGCGAGATCATGCTGCCGCGGCCGGAGGTCGTCTTCCTCGACGCCAACCTCTCGGTCGGGCGCGCGATGCGCACGCTCATTGAGAGCCCGCATTCGCGCTACCCGGTTTATCAGGGCAACCACGACGACATCGTCGGCTTCGTGCATATCCGCGATCTGGTGCTGGCCGAGGGCACGAGCGGGCGCACGTCGCAGGTCCGTGACCACCTGCGCGAGGTCAAACGACTGCCCGGGTCCAAGAAGGTGCTGGTCGCGCTGTCCGAGATGCGCCGCGAAGGCCACCACCTGGCCATCGTGGTGGACGAGTACGGCGGCACCGACGGGATCGTCACCCTCGAGGACGTGATCGAGGAGGTGATCGGCGACATCCGCGACGAGTACGACGAGGATGAGGTGGCTTCGCAGCTGCTCTCCGACGGCGAGATCGAGATCGACGCCCGAAGCAACCTGGACGAGTTCGCGCAGCAGACCGGGCGATCGCTGCCGACGGGGCCGTACGAGACCGCCGGCGGGTTCGTCATGGCCCGCCTCGGTCACCTGCCCGAGGTCGGCGACATCGTCGAGTCCGACGGGATGAGCCTCGCCGTGGTAGCCGTAGACGGCCGGCGGGCGGCGCGCCTGCTGGTCCGGGCCACCTCGGCGGCGCACCCGTCGACCCGCACCCCGCCCGCCTCGGGCGATACCGATACCGATACCGATACCGACACCGGCACCAGCAACGACTCACCGGACACGACCCCCGACCGCGGCACCGGCACGCGTCGAGCTCAGCCGAATACCGACCCCACCGCGGTTACGTCGGTCACCGTCGGCCCGTGAGGGCGCCGGCGCATCAGCGGTTCCCTCGTCGCCGAGCATCGGCGCGAAGGCGGATGGAAGACTCGCCGACGTGAGTACGACTGCATCCCCGTCCCGAGTGCTGTCCGGCATCCAGCCGACCGCGGACTCGTTTCATCTCGGCAACTATCTCGGCGCGGTCCGCCAGTGGGTTGCGATGCAGGACACGCACGACGCCTTCTATTGCATCGTCGACTTGCACGCGATCACCCTCGACCTGCCCGAGCCGGAGCAGCTGCGCCACCGGACCCGCGTGGCCGCGGCCCAGCTGCTGGCCGCCGGCCTCGATCCCGACCGGTGCACGCTCTTCGTGCAGAGTCATTTGGCCGAGCACAGCCAGCTGTCGTGGGTGCTCGAGTGCCTGACCGGCTTCGGCGAGGCCGCGCGCATGATCCAGTTCAAGGACAAGTCGGCCCGCTCGGGAGACGACCGAGTGGGCGTCGGCCTCTTGACGTATCCGATCCTGCAGGCGGCCGACATCCTGCTGTACCAAGCCGACGCCGTGCCGGTCGGTGAGGACCAGCGCCAGCACCTCGAGCTCAGCCGAACGCTGGCCGAGCGCTTCAACGGCCGCTACGGCCCCACGTTCACCGTGCCCGACGCCTATATCCCGCCGGCCACGGCCAAGATTCTCGATCTGCAGCAGCCGGCGGCGAAGATGAGCAAGTCCCTGCCCGAGGCCGGCACGATCGACCTGCTCGATGATCCCGCGCGGCTCACGCGCAAGATCAGACGCGCGGTCACCGACGCCGAGACCGAGGTCCGCTTCGATCCGGTGGCCAAGCCGGGCGTGTCCAACCTGTTGGCCGTGCTCGCGGCGATGACGGGTCGCGAACCGGCCGACGCGGCCGAGGACTTCGCCGGCCAGGGCTACGGGGCCCTGAAGTCGGCGGTGGCCGAGGTGGTCGTGGCCTTCGCCGCGCCCTTCGCCGCGCGCACGCGCGAGCTGCTCGCCGACCCCGCCGAGCTGGACCGCATCCTGGCCCGGGGCGCCGAACAGGCTCGCGTCGTCGCGGCGCCCACCCTGTCCGACGCCTACGAAGCGGTCGGTTTCCTGGCCCCGCGGGCCGGATGGGACTCCACCGGGGCCCGCGGTTGACCGGCGCCCGGGCGACGGTCGGCGTGGTCATCAACCTGCCGGAACCGCACGCCACCGTGTTGCGGCGATGGCGCGAGCGCATCGGCGACCCCCAGGCCGAGGCCATCCCGCCGCACGTCACCCTGCTGCCGCCGACGCCGGTGGACCGGGCCGAGGTGCGATCGATCTGCCGGCGGCTCGGCGAGGTGGCGGCGGCGAACGCGCCGTTTCCCATGCATCTGTCGGGCACCGGCACCTTCCGGCCGCTGTCGCAGGTGGTTTTCGTCCAGGTGGCGACGGGTATCGCCCAGTGCGAGTTGCTCGAGGCGGCGATCCGGCGCGGTCCGCTGGGCCGTCCACGCGAGTTCCCGTTCCATCCCCACGTCACGGTGGCGCACGATCTCGAGGACGAGGCCCTGGACGACGTCTACGACGCTCTCGGCGCGTTCGTCGCCCGGTTCACCGTCGACCGCTTCACGTTGTTCCGGCGAGCCACCGGGGGGGCCTGGGTCGAGGAGGGTCAGTTCCCGCTGGGTGAGGACTGAGGCG